>JBPCWX010000155.1:0-11646 GCA_051009095.1 Gammaproteobacteria bacterium
AAACATGGCTGAATTTTCTTGGGAAGATCCATTTTTACTGAACACGCAACTGACTGACAGCGAGCGGCTGATCCGCGATACCGCCGCCGCCTTTGCCCGTGATGTTTTGCAGCCGCGCATTGTGGAAGCAAATCGGCAAGGTGCATTTGATGCAGAAATTATTCGCGATATGGGCAAGCGCGGATTCCTCGGCATGACCCTGCCCGTCGAGGGCGGCGGCAGCGGCAGCAGTCATGTCGCATATGGTTTGGTGGCGCGCGAATTGGAGCGCGTGGATTCGGCTTATCGCTCCGCTTTGTCGGTGCAGGAGTCGCTGGTCATTCACGCCATTTATGACGGCGGCGACGAATCTCAGCGGGCGCGCTTTTTGCCCAAACTGCTCAGCGGCGAACACCTTGGCTGCTTTGGCTTAACCGAACCCGACCACGGCTCCGACATCGCCGGCATGACCACGCAAGCGGTTAAAGACGGAGACGATTATATCCTCTCTGGCACCAAATCTTGGATTACCAACGCCCCCATTGCCGACCTTGCCGTGGTGTGGGCAAAAGAAGAAGGGGTCGCCCGCGGCTTTGTTGTGGAACGCGGCATGAAAGGATTGTCAACGCCGCCGATTGAGCATAAACTGGGCTTGCGCGCCTCTTCCACCGGCAACATTGCCCTGGCGGAGGTGCGGGTGCCGTCCGCCAATCGCCTGAGCCACGCCAAAGGATTCGGCGCGCCTTTTTCATGTTTAAACCGCGCCCGTTATGGCATCAGCTGGGGTGCCTTGGGCGCTGCTGAATGCTGCTGGCACACGGCGCGGCAATACACCATGGAGCGCCGACAATTTGGTCGTCCGCTGGCGGCCACCCAATTAATCCAAAAAAAATTAGCCGACATGCAGGCGGAAATCACCCTCGGTTTGCAGGCATGTTTGCGGGTTGGCAGGATGTGGGAAGAGGGCAAATTGTCGCCGACGGTAATATCCATTATCAAGCGCAACTCAGCCGGCAAAGCGTTGGCTATTGCCCGCGAAGCGCGCGATATGCTGGGCGCCAACGGCATCGCGGATGAATATCCGGTCATGCGGCACGCCGCCAATTTGGAGATTGTCAACACCTATGAAGGCACCGCGGATATTCACGCATTAATTTTGGGACGGGCGCAAACGGGCTTACCCGCCTTTTAGCATGACCCTGCCGCCGCCGGGTGCATTGTCGGGTTTGCGCGTATTGGATATGAGCCGCGTTTTGGCGGGGCCGTGGGCGGCGCAGATTTTGGGCGACTTGGGGGCGGATGTTATTAAATTAGAGCGTCCCGGCGATGGTGACGAAACCCGACAATGGGGACCGCCCTTTTTTGACGAAGCGGCGGGCTTATCGGCATATTTTCTCACCGCCAACCGCAACAAGCGTTCCATCGCCATTGATTTAAACAATCCCGGCGGAGCGGCTTTGGCGCGGCGGTTGGCGGCGCAATGTGATGTGCTGATTGAAAACCACAAAGCCGGCGCTTTGGCGCGGCGGGGCTTGGATTATGAATCATTGCGCCCCGCCAACCGCGGATTAATTTATTGTTCGCTAACCGGCTTTGGTCATAGCGGGCCGTGGGCGGCGCGACCGGGTTATGATGCCATTATGCAAGCCATGGGCGGCTTGATGAGTATTACCGGCGACGCCGATGGCGCCCCGATGAAAGTGGGGGTTGCCTTGGCGGACATAATGACCGGCTTATATGCGGCGACCGGCATATTGGCGGCATTAGCCCATCGGCAAACAAGCGGCTGCGGGCAATGGTTGGATATGGCGCTGTTTGATGTGCAAGCGGCGGCTTTGGCGAATCAGGCCATGAATTATTTGGTCAGCGGTCAATCACCGGGGCGTTTGGGGAGTGCGCACCCTAACATTGTCCCTTATCAGCCTTTTGCGGCGGCGGACGGCAGGTTAATGTTGGCGGTGGGCAATGACGCGCAATTTGAGCGGTTGTGCGACGTGTGCGCGCGCCCAGATTTGGCGATAAAATATCCGACCAACCAATCGCGGGTGCGCGGGCGTGATGTTTTATTGCCGCAATTAGCGGCGGCATTTTCCACCCGCCCGCGTGATTGGTGGCTGCAGCAGTTAGCGGCTGCGGAAGTGCCGGCGGCGGCGATCAATTCAATAGCGGAAGTTTTTGCCGAGCCGCAAGCAAAGGCGCGCCATTTACAGCGAACAATACCGCTAAGCGATGGGCGCGAGATGCCGACAGTGGCAAGTCCGCTGCGTTTATCGGCAACCCCGCCAGCCTATCACCGCCCCCCGCCCACCAGCGGAGAGCATACGCGCGAAATTTTGGCGACTTGGCTGCAAATGACAGAAGACGATATAAATGCGTTATTCCACACTCAGGCGATAGCGTAAATTTTTATCACACCGCATCAGGTTATTCATTTTAACTGAGGTTATCAGCCCCATTTAGGGCTATAATGGGCAAATGAATGACAGCAAAATCATTCCAGAAAAACATGATTGGCACACTGAGGCGCGCAATTTGCCTTTGGAAACTTGGCTTTTTATTAACGGCGAATTTTGCGATGCTGTTGATGGCGGCCGCATTACCGTGGTCAATCCAGCCACCGGCGAAGAAATAGCCGATGTTGCCGCGGGCAACGAAAAAGATATTAATCGCGCGGTCGCAGCCGCCACTGCCGCACACAAAAACGGCGTTTGGCGCAACCTTCCCCCGCGCAAACGCGCCGCCGTTTTGCAAAAATTCGCCGACCTCATCAAACAAAATGCCGTTTCTTTGGCGCTTATGGAGACCTTGTGCATGGGCAAGCCGATTGCCGATGCCTTGGGCGGCGACATTCCCGAAGTCGCGAAAACCATTCGTTTTTTTGCCGAATGCGTGGATAAAATTGAAGGCAAGGTAACCGCCACCAAAAACGATGTTTTTCACTATATTTTGCGCGAACCTTTGGGCGTTGTCGGCGCCATTTCACCGTGGAATTATCCCGCTCTCATGGCAACATGGAAATTTGCGCCCGCTTTGGCGGCGGGCAATACGGTGATTCTCAAACCCGCCGAACAAGCGCCGCTTTCCTGTCTTTTGCTGGCTAAATTGTTTGTTGAAGCCGGGGGACCTGCCGGCGTTTTTAATGTCGTCAACGGCATTGGCGAAGTCGCCGGACAATCTTTGGCACGGCATCAGGATGTCGCCAAAATCAGTTTTACCGGCTCATCGGCGGTGGGGCGGCAGATGCTCATTTATGCCGGCGAATCGAATATGAAGCGGGTTGGTTTGGAATGCGGCGGCAAATCACCGCAGATTTTTTTGGATGACCTGCCCGACCTTGACGCCGCCGTCACTGCCGCCGCAGAAGGCATCTTTTCCAATTCCGGCCAAGTGTGCAATGCCGGCTCCCGTCTTTTGGTGTCGGCTCGCCGCTATGATGAATTTGTGGAAAAATTTACCGCGCAAACGGCGGATTATCGCCCCGGCGACCCCTTGACTTGGCAAACAAACTTGGGCCCCTTGGTGACGCATCGCGACCAGCGGCGGGTTTTGGGGATGATTGAGCAGGCAACCGCCGCTGGCGCACGAGCGGCGATTGGCGGAGACGCCCCCGGCGAATTATCAGACGGCGCCTTTATCAATCCCACCTTGATGGTTGAGGCGCGGCGAGATTCCACCTTGGCGCGCGAAGAAGTGTTTGGCCCGGTCGCCACCGCTTTGCGTTTTGAAGATTTGGACGACGCCATTGCCTTGGCCAACGACAGCATTTATGGTTTAGCGGCATCGGTGTGGACGCGCGACCTTAGCCGCGCACATCGGGCGGTGCGTGAAATTGAAGCCGGGGTTATATGGGTGAACACTTATTTTGAAGATGATATGACGCAGCCTTTTGGCGGCTATAAACAATCGGGCAATACTCGCGACAAATGTTTTGAAAGTTTGCTGGAATACACACAAATAAAGTCGGCATGGGTTAATTTGCGCCCATAATTATGTCGGCATCCTGCTGCACACAACAAGGAGCAACCATGAAAAAAATGAACACTTTGCAATTTTATGCCGCAGCCGTCTGTTTTTTTTCGGCTGCCGTGCTAACCATTGGCGGCGGCAGTGCGGTGTATAGCGCGGTAAAAATCATTTCGCCGGAGATGGCCATTCGCGGCAATGATTTTAATGCCCACCAAAACAACCGCTCTTTTGCGCAGTGGTATGAAAACCGCAACCGCTACATGATGCCCTCCTACATACCGCCCGCTGTTGCGGACGAGTTGCAGGACAAAGGGATAGACGGCATTCCTCAGAGCGGCGGCAGTGCCACCAAGCTGCCCGATAATAAGGAAGAATTGACCGCCTTGCGCAAAGAAAGTTATGCGGGTCTGGTCGCCGCCAAAAAACATGACGCCAAAGTGGGATTGATTGAAACATTAATCACCGTGTTATTGGCAGCCTTCCTGTTTGTCATACATTGGAAGATGCTGAAAAAATCCCAAAACGACAGCGAATAACCGCCACCCGCAAAGTTTGCTCCTCAGCGCATTCAATACGCCGCGGATAGTTTGCCATGTCTGAGTCCGCTCAAGAATCCCATTGCCTCTGCGGTGCGGTGCGTTTTGTGGTCCCGCACCCTGCTCAAGACATGGGAATGTGTCATTGCGGCATGTGTCGGCGGTGGGCGGGCGGTGCGCCTTTGGCGGGCATTTTGGGTGATAATCTGATAATGAAAGCCACCGCATCGTTGCGCTGGTATGCTTCCTCGCCGTGGTTGGAGCGCGGCTTTTGCGATCATTGCGGCTCTTCACTATTTGTGCGTCCTAAAAATTCCCCAACCGACTGGCTTGTCTCCGTTGCCGCATTACCGACTCAGGATCTGCGGCTGGCGCAGCACATTTATATTGACGACAAACCCGCCTTTTATGACTTGGCGGATGATGTTCCGCGGTTGACGGGGAAGCAATTCACCGACAAAATTGTCGGACAGATGCCGCTCGCAAAAAAATTATTTGTAAAAACATTCATTGCCATAGCCGCTATAAAAAAGCGTTTATCACCACCGCCGCCGCCGTCCCCTGAGGCCAAGCAGCGCGGGCGTTGTGTCTGCGGTGCGGTAAAATTCCGCCTGCCGCGCGCCCCGCAAAGCGTTTCCATGTGTCATTGCGGACAATGCCGCCGTTGGAGCGGCGGAGCGGGCACCATTACCGCAGCAGCAGACGGCGTGGAAATCGACAGCGGCGACACTTTGGCTTGGTATAAAACATCGGCGGATGAGCGCGGTTTTTGCCGCCAATGCGGTTCTTCTTTGTTTTGGCGACATGCAGACAGCGGCGATATTTGCGACGTGTGTGTTGGCGCCTTGGAAGATGACAGCGATTTGCGTTTGCAGCAGCATATTTATATTGACCGCAAACCGCCATATTATGAAATGGCGGGAACGGCAATACGGCTCACCGGCAAGGAATACGAAGAAAGAAATTGCCAATAACTTGTGCCGCCCACCGCCCGCGGCATTATGACAATCGCGCGCCACAGAAAAATTATCCCCAACCTCGGCGCTAAGGCGCTAAGGCAATAAGCCAATGTTTTGGTAAAATCCCCTTTTTGGCCGCCATAGCTCAGCCCGGTAGAGCAGCTGATTTGTAATCAGTTAGTCGGGAGTTCAAATCTCTCTGGCGGCACCGCATCGGCATGACACGCAATCGCATATGCCAAGCGGTGATTATATAATTTGGTGGGCGCTGAGAGGATTGAACTCCCGACCTTCGCCTTGTAAGGGCGACGCTCTTCCGCTGAGCTAAGCGCCCGCAACCTTTATTATAGTTTATTTTGCCGCCCTTTGCCCGCCATTAATTCGGCGGCGTTTATCTTTCTTTATCTAACCCCTCCGCTGACGGTGTTTTATCATCCGACAAAGGCAGGACACGGCGAAAATGCGACACTTTCACGCCGCCGATTGACAACGCCGCAAAATATACCGCCGCCGCCAGCGCGATAATCAATAACAGCGTCACCCCCGGCCAAATCGGTAAAACATGCCAATCCACCGTTTGCGCCGCCGCCAACACCGCCGCCATAACCACCAAAGCCGCACCAACCGCAAAGATAAAAGACGCCCACCCTTCTGTCGGTATATACCAAGCGCGGCGGCGCAAAATCCACCACAAGGCGGCGGCATTGGCACATGCCCCCAAACCAACCGATAATGCCAAACCAGCGTGCCCCCAATCCAAGATAAAAACAAACACAACATTCAGCATTTGCGTGCATAGCAGCATTAGCAAGGCGGTTTTGGCGGGTGTCGCCGTGTCTTGATGGGCAAAAAACGCCGCCGCCAAAGGACGCAGCAGCACCAAACCAATCACCCCGATGCTATAAGCCAGCACCGCCCGCGCCGTCATCTCCGCATCCTGCGGCAAAAATGCGCCGCGCATAAAAAGCACTTCCACCATGGGCATCGCCAGCATCGCCAGCCCCACCGCCGCCGGCGCCGCCAAAATCAACGCCAAACGCAAAGCGTCATCAATAATCGCATGGCGCACCGCTGGAGCCGCCCCCGCCAAAGCCGGCAAAGCCACCGTCGCCAGCGTCGCCCCCAATAAACCCGCCGGCAATTCCATTAATCGGTCCGCATAATGCAGCCATGAAATGCTGCCCGCCGGCAATAATGAGGCAATCACCAAATTAATTAATAAATTAATCTGTGTTGCCCCCGCGCCCAATGTTCCTTGCCACATCAGCCGCATGGTGCGCCTTGCCTGTTTTGTCGGGGGGAAAATCGGGCGCAGGCGCGGCCATAAATTTGCACGGCGGACAAAAAAGCCAACAAACAGCATTTGCAGCAAACCGCCGCCAAACACTCCCCAAGCCAGTGCCGTCACCGGCTCGGTAAAAAAATCACTCCACCACAAAGCGGCGGCGATGAGACACACATTCAGAATGGTTGGCGCCGCCGCTGCCGCCATAAAACGGCCAGTGGCATTGAGAATAAGGGCAAACATCGCCACCACGGAAATAAAAATAATATAGGGAAAAACTATTTGCAATAAGGTCGCCGCCGTTTGCGGGTTGGTCAGCCCCGGCGCAAATAGGGCAATCACCGTCGGCGCCGCCAGCATCGCCGCCAGCACCAAAACCGATAAAAAAGCCACCAGCAGGCAAGTTATCTCACCGGCAAAAACCGCCGCCGACTCCGCGCTGTTTTGCCGCTCCTGCTTATAAACCGGCACCGCCGCATGAGTCAGCGCGCCTTCGGCGGTAAAGCGGCGCAAGGTGTTGGGCAGCCGAAAAGCCGCCAAGAAAGCATCCAGCGCCGGCCCCGCGCCAAACACGGCGGCGATAACCACATCCCGCACCAGCCCCATCACCCGCGACAGCAAGGTCAAACTGCTGACCGATAAAAAAGCGCGAATGAGAGTCATCGGGATATATGAAACAGCGCGCCGCCTATCGTCTCGGCGGCGCGCGCACCATGCCTTGCTCGTTGATGATTCACAATCCGTATTTTACTCCACCCGCCCAAGATACTGCCCCGCCTGAGGCGACAGCCGCACTTTGGCAATATCCCGCCGAAATTAACTCACCCTATTTATTGCGCAAAAATGTATAAAATCACGCCCAAGCATTAAAATGACAGCCATGCAAAATTATCCACCGCCGCCGCCATTATGTTCACCGGGCTGATTACCGCCTTGGGACAAGTCCACGCGATAAGCGTGGCGGGTGGTGGTGCGCGATTGGTCATCAACGCCCCCGCCGCTTGGCTCAGCACCGCCAAAATCGGCGACAGCATCGCCGTGGACGGCGTTTGCCTCACTGCTGAAAGCGTTAATAATGACACTTTTACCGTCACCCTGTCGGCGGAAACATTGGCTCGCTGCGCCCCGTGGCAAAATCGGCAAATGGTTAATTTGGAACAATCCTTGCTTATCGGCGACAAATTGGGCGGGCATTTTGTCAGCGGGCATGTTGAGGACTGCGCCCGCATTTTGGCGGTTCACCAAGATGGCGACCCAGGGCGGCGGTTGACGGTGGCGCCGCCCGCCAAACTGCTGCCCTTGCTCATTAGCAAAGGCTCCGTCACGTTGGCGGGCGTATCGCTCACTGTTTGCGACCTGCAAGCAGCCCATTTTGCCGTCCACTTAGTGCCGCACACTTTGGCGACCACCAACCTTGGCACCTTGTGTCCTGATGATTGGGTTAATCTTGAAACCGATATTTTGGCGCGTCATCTGGCACGGCTGCATAATTTTGCCGCATTTTAATCACCAGAATTTTACGATAGACAATGGCGGCGTATTGACGGTGCGGAATGCCACAGCGGGCGAGTATACCTTAGTGATAGAAGTGTTCGATAGCGCAGGAAACAAAGCAACCATAACGGTTATAATGGAGGTAATATAGAGTTAGCCCGCCCTACTCCGCCCATTTCCTGCCGCTATGTTCCGATAGCCAAATTCCCAAAAACACCATCAGCAAGGCGGTGCCCTGAAACCATAAAATCGCTTCGCCCAGCAGCATGACGGCAAGCAGCGGCGCAAATACCGGCACTAAATTAATAAACACCCCCGCCCGCCCCGGTCCCAATAATTCCACCCCGCGAATATAAAATATGTGCGATAAAAAAGAGGGAAATATCGCCACATATAACAAGATCAACCAGCCGTTGGCGGTTGGCCAAAAAGCCCGCCCCAGCGCTATCTCGCCAATCATAAACGGCAATGAACTCAAAAATGCCGCCGCCGCTAAATAGGCAAAAAATATCACTCCCCGAATCGGCGGGCGGCTTTTCAATCCCACCGTGTAGCACGCATAAATTAAACACGCGATAAACATCAGCGCATCCCCGCTGTTGACGGCAAACGTCGCCAGCGTCTCCCAGTCCCCGCGCGCCGCCAGCAGCAAAACGCCGCCCAACGTTATCAAAACCCCCACCCATTGCGCGGGTTTGGCGCGCGCCCGATGCAATAAAAACACCCCCAGCAGCACCCACACCGGTATCGTCCCCTGAATGATGCCCAAATTCGCCGCGCTGGTGTGGTGCGCCGCCAAATAAAATAAAAGATTAAATCCCGTAAAACCCGATGCGCCCATGATAAAAATCCACCGCGCCCTGGGGCGCGCCTGCTCCCGCGCCGCCATAATCCGCCGCCCCTGCCATGCCCATAACAAGATCAGCACAATCGCCCATCGTAAAGTGACCATCTGAAACGGCGATATTTCGCCAACCGCCAGCCGCCCCGCCACCGCATTGCCGCCAAAAAAAAGCGCCATCAAAGTCAACAATAGATAGGCGTTGCCATACATTCGCCGCTGCCAGCGGAGCCATAATCGCCGAGAAAACATCATTGCCGCCATTATAAAGACACCCCCGCAGATTCGGCAAAAATATCGTTTGATGATGCCGCACCCACGGCGATTTATTAATTGGAAGAAGCCGCAACCTGATGAAAATCCGCCGCCGCCCTGGGCGCCCGCACCCGCCCGATGCGGATTAGGAAATCTCCAAACCGCTCGTTTTTGCGGCGCGCCTCGGCATAGCGCAAAAACAAATGGCGCAAGTTGTCAATAATTCCCGCCTCGTCCAGATTCACCGCCGCCAAAGATGACAACCGCGTGCCTTGGGCGGATGCCCCTAAATATAAATCATAACGCTCGGCGGCTCTTCCGACCAAGCCTATCTCGCCCAAATAAGGACGCACGCAACCATTGGGGCAGCCGGTGATGCGCAGCGTAATATCATCCGCCGACAAGCCCACCGCCGACAATTCCCGCTCCAATTTGTCGAGCAATGACGGTAAATAACGCTCCGCTTCCGCCATCGCCAAAGGACACGTCGGCAAAGCCACGCAAGCCATCGCGCTCTTGCGTAAACCCGATAAATGCGCCGCCGTGTGCGCCACCCCCAAACGGTCAAAAATCGCCAACAGGCGCGCCCGCTGAGTCTTCGCGATGTCCGTGATGATGATGTTCTGATTCGGCGTGAGCATAAAATAACACCCGCCCACTGCCGCGATTTCGCGCAATGCCTGCCGCAAAGCGCCGTCAGATAACCGCCCGTTGGCAACAAACAAACCCAAATCCCACAAGCCGGAAGCCCGCCGTTTCCAGCCAAAAAAATCACCGCGCCCCTGCCATTTCACCGCCGCCGCCGCCGCCAAGTCAAACCCCAGCCGCCGCGTCAATTCATCACGCACAAAATCCACCCCCAAGCGGTCGATGGTATATTTAAATCGCGCCTGTTTGCGCTCATCCCGCGCCCCATAATCGCGCTGTAAAGCCGCCAGATGCCACGCCACCTCCCCCACCTCTTGCGGCCGGCACAAGCCAATTTCTGTCGCCAGCCGCGGATAAGTGCGCACATCACCGCGGGTCATGCCCAAACCGCCGCCGACCAGCACATTAAACCCGCGCAATATGCCGCCCTTCGCCACCGCCACAAAACCAATGTCTTGTGAATAAATATCAACATCATTGGACGGCGGCACGGCAACGCCAACCTTAAATTTACGCGGTAAATAACGCTCGCCATACAACGGCTCCGTCTCTGGCGCACTGCCGGCTAATTTTTCCTCACCCAGCCAAATCTCATAATACGCCCGACTCGCCGGCAATAATTTTGCGCTGACTTGCGCCGCCGCCGCATATGCCGCCGCATGTATCGGAGACGCCCCGCGATGCGGCGAACACATCACATTGCGATTGACATCACCGCAAGCGGCGATGGAATCCAGCAAACGCCGCGCGCAAGCAGACAGCAAAGCGCGTAAATTTTCTTTGGCGACACCGTGGAATTGCAGCGTTTGCCGCGTGGTCAGGCGCAAACTGCCGGCCTCGGACAATTCCGCCGCCGCACTGTCAACCGCCAACCATTGCGCCGGCGTCAGCAATCCCCCCGGCACCCGCAGGCGAATCATAAAAGAATAATCCGGCTCCAATTTTCGCCGCGCGCGCGCCGCCCGCCGATCGCGGTGGTCCTGCTGATAAATACCATGAAATTTAATTAAATTTTGGTCGCTTTCGGCAACCCCGCCGCTCAGGTTATTTTCCAATTCGGCGGCAATGCTGCCGCGCAAATGATCGCTATGCACCTTAATTATTTCCACCGGCGATAATTTTTCCGTGTTATCAATAGACATCGCGCTGATACCTCCCGGCTTGCCGCAGCTCAGCTAAGAACGCTTTGCCGTCAATGCTGCCGTGGGCGGCGGCAAGCTCCGCCAATGCCGTGTGCACGCCTTTGGCCATGGTCTCGCCGCCGCATACATAAACATATCCCCCTTCTTGTAGCCACCGCCACAATTCCGCCCCTTGAGCGGAGATGGAATCTTGCACATATGTTTTATTGCCGCCATCACGCGAAAAAGCCGCGGTTAGCCGCGTCAATGCGCCATTTTTAAGCCACGCCTGCCATTCGGTTTGATAATAAAAATCATCCCGCCGCCGCCGCTCACCAAAAAACAACCAGCTTTTTCCGCTGTCGCCGCGTTCTTCGCGCTCTTCCATAAAAGCGCGAAACGGCGCCACTCCGGAGCCGTTGCCGATCATCACCAGCGGCGCGCCATCTTTTTTTGGCAGACGAAAAGCATCATTTTTTTGCACAAAAACCCGCACTTGTTCGCCTTCTTGCAGGTGCGCCAAATAATTCGAGCACAACCCGGTGTGCAAGCGTTGGTCGCT
>JBPCWX010000156.1:0-9121 GCA_051009095.1 Gammaproteobacteria bacterium
ACATCCAGCCAATCCGATTTGTTATCATAGTAAATAATTTCCTCCACGCCAACAATCTGGTGCGCCACATAAAAAGTGTCTCCGACGCCGTCCGCCAAGCCCAACGAGACGCTTTCCGTACCCACAAAAACCGCTCCCTCAAATATATCGGGGCGTGATAACAAACGCGCCCCCCGCCCCTCTCGCACTGCGGTCTTAAAATTTTCGTGCATGGCGTCAATAATATTCTCCACCCGCCCCCGCATCTCGGGGTCTTGTGGTGAAAATGGGTCAAACATGTTTTTGCTGTCTCCGGCTGTTTGCACCCGCCGCTCCACGCCCAATTTCTTCATCGCATCGACAAAACCAAAGCTGGAAAATATGACGCCAATCGAGCCCACCAAACTGTTTTCGTCAACATAAATCTGGTCGGTCGCCGCCGCCACATAATAGCCTCCGGACGCGCAAAAATCTCCGGCCACCGCATACACTTTTTTGTTTGGATATTTTGCGCGCAATCGCCGTATTTCCTGATAAATGCGGTTGGATTCCACCACGCTGCCGCCCGGACTGTTAATCCGCAAAACCACTCCGCGCGCCGATTCTTCGGCAAATGCCACCCGCAGCGTTTCATTAATGCGCGCCGCATTGTTATCGCTGTTGGCGGCAATGATGCCATTAATGCTGATGACTGCCAGATGCGGTTTGCCCGCAAAATCCTCTGGCTGATGATAAAAATAGGCCGCGGTCAAAAAGCCGATATAGCCAAAAAACACCAAGCGAAAAAACACTCCCCAGCGGCGTCTCGCCCGCTGCTCGCGCAATGACATTTCCGCCAAACGCTCAACCAATTTTTGATTCCTATCTTCCGTCATTTTTAGTTTTCCCTGGTCCATGATAACATTTTTTGCGGCAATAACCAGCGCGCCCCCGCCAACGCAACCCCGGCAAAACGCCCGCTGGCCGACAGCAAACGCACCAGCGCCGACTCGCCGTCCACATCGGTTTTTTCTTCGCGTCTCCCATGCGCCAAGGCTCGCAGTCTGAGTCCGTCTATGGTCTTTGCCGGCAAATGTTGCAGTGCCGATTCGATCGGCAGCACCGCCGATTTTTGCGCCGTTGTCGGCAATTTTTGCCAAGCGTCCACCGTATATGCCTGCGCCACATCAAAAGGCGCGCAATGCAGCCGCCTCAGGGCGCTCAGGTGCGCTCCGCAGCCCAAAATCTCACCCAAATCACGCGCCAATGAGCGCACATAAAAACCGCCGCCGCAGTGTATAAACAACACCGCCCGATGGTCGCTTGTGCTTTCCAAGCGCAATTCATAAACCCGCACGGGTCGCCGCTTGGCCGGCGCCGGCAGCCCGCGCCGCGCATAATAATAAAGTGGTTTGCCGCGATATTTAAGCGCGCTGTGCATGGGCGCAGTTTGCTCCGTATCACCGACAAAACGGGGCAGTGTTTCCTCCAAGCGGCGTTCCCACTGAGGCGGCAGCGCGGCATGAGACACCACTTGCCCACAGGCATCTTCAGTGTCCGTTGCCTCGCCAAATTTCACTTCGGCAAGATACATCTTATCGCTGCGCATAAAGCGGGCAAAGCTGGCCGCCTCGCCCAATAACATGGTGAGCAAGCCAGTCGCCATGGGGTCCAAGGTGCCGGCATGACCGGCCTTGGCGCCGCCAAACAAACGCCGCATCGCGCCAACCGCCTGCGCCGAGGTTTGTCCCGGCGATTTATCCACCAATAAAATGCCAGTCGGTGCCGTCATCATGCACCGGGAATATCGTCCAGAAAATGGCGCAGGTTGTCAGCGGCAGCGCCTTCGGCATCAGGAGTAAAAACAAGTTTGGGGGTTGACCGCATGTTAAGAGAAGCGGCAATTTGTCGGCGCCACCGCGCCGCGCGCGCGCTCAGGACAAACTGGATATTACCCGGCTGCTTACCCGGCAGCAGCGTGTAATATATGGTCGCAACGCTAAAATCACCATTCAGCGAGACACGGCGAATAGTCAGCAAAGCGCCCCCTCCCACCGTGGCCGCCAAAGGCGCCAAGGCACGCCGTAATTGCTCGGCGACGCGATGCTGGCGCGGATAGCTTTTGCCGCCAGAGACCACAGCCCATCCTCAAAGCGTAGGCGGCGTTTCAATCACTTCAAACGCCTCAATAACATCGTCCACTTTAATATCATTAAAACGCGTGATGGAAATACCGCATTCTTCCCCCATGCGCACTTCGTCAGCGGATTCCTTAAAATGGCGCAATGAGCCGATGCCGCCTTCATACACCACCGCACCATCCCGCAACAAACGCGCCTGTGCGCTGGCGCGAATGAGTCCATCCGCCACCCGACAACCGGCCACAGTGCCGATTTTACTAATGGAAAATACTTGCGCCACTTTTGCGGTGCCGATAATTTTCTCTTCCCGCTCTGCGTCCAGCAAATCCAAAACGGCTTTTTCGGCGGCTTCCACAATTTCATAAATGACATTGCCATTCATAATTTTTATGCCCAGCGATTGCGCAAGTTTGCGCGATTTGGTGTCGGCGCGGGCATTGAATGACACAATCAGCGCACCGCTGGCGTGGGCTAAATTAATATCCGATTCAGTGGGCGCCCCCACGCCGCTGTGAATAACCTTAATCTCCGCTTTTTTGCCGGAGATGGCGGTTAACGCCGCCACCAGCGCCTCACGCGAACCGCCCACATCCGCCTTAACGATGACATTCAATTCTTTTTTCTCTTCCTCATTGCTCAGAAGGGCCGCCGCTGGCCGCATTATCGCGCGCGCCCCCAACCGCTTGATGCGGTCTTTTTCTTGGCGTACATCGGCAATCTCGCGCGCCCGCCGCTCATCCGGCACCACAAATAAATCTTCGCCCACTTCGGGCATTCCCGACAAACCCTGAATTTCAATCGGCATCGCCGGCATTGCTTCTTTAATCATTGCGCCGTGGCTGTCATATACCGTACGGACCCGCCCGCTTTCGGTGCCGCAAACAAAACAATCACCGGTGCGCAAGATGCCGCCGCGCACAACCAAGGTAACCACCACCCCGCGCCCTTTTTCCACCCGCGCTTCCACCACCGATGCTTGGGCGGGAGATTCACGCGGAGCTTTAAGATCCAGCACATCGCTTTGCGTATGAATGGCGTCCAATAAATTATCTATGCCATCACCGCTCAGCGCCGATATGGGCACAATGAGGGCATCGCCGCCCCATTCTTCGGCGGTTACGCCGCGTCCCGACAATTCGCTCTTGATGCGTTCGACATCCACACCGTCTTTATCCATTTTATTAATGGCGACCACAATCGGCACATTGGCGGCTTGCGCGTGTGCTATGGCTTCTTCGGTTTGGGGTTTAACCCCGTCATCACCGGCAACAACAAGCACAATAACATCGGTAATCTGCGCCCCGCGCGCCCGCATTTTAGAAAACAGGGAATGGCCGGGAGTATCCAAAAAAGTAATGCTACCGTGAGGCGTTTCCACCTGATACGCACCGATATGCTGAGTAATGCCGCCGGCCTCGCCGCTGGCCACGCGAGTTTTGCGCAGATAATCCAACAGCGATGTTTTGCCATGGTCAACATGTCCCATAATGGTGACCACTGGCGAACGGGGCTCTTGTGGCACCTTGTCATCATGCTGTTTGAGCATTTCCAATTCGACTTCTTTGGTGGGAGCGGCGGGCACCGGCTTATGCCCCATTTCTTCCACTACAATCCACGCCGTATCCTGATCCAAGATGGTGTTAGTGTTGGCGGTCATGCCGTAGCCCATGAGTTTACGAATAATGATGCCACTTTTAACCGCCATATCATCGGCCAGACGACTGACGGAGATATTATCTGGAATTTCCAGTTCACGCACCATCGGCCCCACCGGCTTTTGGAAACCGTGCTGATTGGTGGGCGGGCGTTTGGTAATCTGTTTGCGCTGCTGCCGCCGTTTTTTTCGCTCTTTGACAACACCCTCATCAATCCTAATGGTCGCGCGCGATGTTTTGGGCGGTGGCGCACTGCGTTCCCGCTGCTGCTCGACTTGCCGTTGATACAATTCTTCCATCGGGCTGACTTTCGCCGCCATCGGGGTCGGCTTAGCGGGGATGGGAGCAGGAGACTCGGCAACAGGTAATTCAGTTGGCGCCGCTTGTTGTTTTTTAATTTTGCTTTCTTGGCGCGCCTTTTGCCCATCATCGGCTTTGACTACCGTTTCTTTGCGCTGAGTCTTAGCCGTCTTTTTAGCCGGCGATTCTTTGGTGGCTTTTTTAGCCGCGGCTTGGGTGGTTTTATTAGCGGCAGCTTGGGTGGTTTTTTTAGCCGCCGTTTTCTTTGCCGCTTTGGGTGCGAGTGCGGGCGCGGGCGCGACAGACGCTTTTTGCGGCGGCAAAACTCTTGGTGCAGAAGGTGCCGCCGCGGGTTTGGCGGGCGGCACAGCGGCGGCAGCGGCGGCGGCCGGGGTGGGCTTGGCCGCCGTCAATGCCGCGGCATCCGTCTTATTGGGCTGGGCTACCTCAGGCTTTGGCGGGCGGGTAAAAGTGCGCCGCTTTTTTTCCACCACTTGCGTGCTGCCGATTTTGCGGTCATGATGGACGGTTTTGGCCGCCGCCTTTTTGGACGCCATTGCTTGCTGGCGAAAATAAGCATCTAATTTGCTCTCAATTTCTGGCGACACTTTGGAAACAACGCTAACGCGCCCGGTATGGCCGACCGTCCCTAAGGCTTTTTTAACCTCATCGTCGGTTTTGCCGTACTTTTCCGCAATTTGTTTTGTCGTAAGCATTATGCCGCCTTGTCGCCGTCTCCACCTTGATCGTCATCGCCAAAATCATACACTTGCTCACGCGCACGCATAATACAGACGTTGGCCGTCTCCAGCGGCATAGAATAAAATTCCAACAATTCATCACCGGCCAAATCCGCCAAGTCTTGCACGGTGAACACATCATTTTTTGCCAGCGCGCGCAACAATTCCTGCTCTTCGGCAAGGTCGTCGACGCCACTCAATAAGGTATGCAGGGCTTCTTCCTGCTGTTCCAATTTTTGCTGCAGCTCCGCCTCTTCTTTTTCCACTTGCTGACGGGCGCGGGATTGAATTTCGCGCACTGTTTCTATTTCAAAACCGGGAATTTCCAAAAGATCGGCTTCTTCAGAAAAAGCGACGTGCTCCATGGACTCAAACCCTTCTTCCAGCAAAATACGCGCTGCGTCTTCATCCAAATTGAGCTCAGCGGCAAGTTTGGCGCTGTTTGTTGCCATTTTTTCTTCTTGCGCGGCCTCATATTCTTCCATGGTTTTAAGGTTGAGTCGCCAGCCGGTAAGGTCAGACGCCAGTCGCACATTGACGCCATTTTTGCCGATGGCTTGTGCGAGCTTTTCGGGGTCCACCAAAACATCCATACTCCCTTGTTCGCGATTGAGTGAGATTTTGGTCACTTCCGCGGGCTTGAGGGCTTCTAAAACAAATTTGGCCTCATCGCTATGCCATTGAATAATATCAATGCGCTCACCGCCCAATTCATTGGTGACGGATTGGACACGGGAGCCGCGAATACCGATACAAGTGCCGGCCGGATCCACTCTGGGGTCATGCGAGCGGACGGCGATTTTGGCACGGTTGCCGGGGTCGCGCACGGCGTTGATAATTTCTAAAATACCTTTTTCTATCTCAGGCACAACACGCTGAAACAGTAAGGTAATGAATCTTGGGCTAATGCGGGTAAGAATAATCGGCTGCCCCGCGGCATCGCGATTAACTTCTTTGATAAATGCTTGCACCCGGTCGCCAGATTTTAGAGTCTCACGCGGGATCATTTGGTTTTTGGGCAAGCGACACTCGAGTCGCAAGACTTCCACAATAGCATCTCCCGTATCGCGCATGACGCGCGTGACTTGACCGCTGACCAGCTCTTCATTGCGGGCGAGCAATTCATCCAATAACCGCTGTCGTTCGGCGTCACGCATCTGCATATTAAAACTTTGCTTGGCGGACTGCATACAGGGGCGGTTATCAAAAACGGCCAGCTCTATTGATTCTTCCACCCATTCACCGGCGGCGGCGTTGGGTTTAATTTTTTCGGCGGAGCCAAGCATCAATTCACTTTGCGGGTTTTCCATCAATTCATCATCGGCGAGCACGCGCCATTGACGAAAAGCGCTGACCGCGCCATTATCGCCATCAATGTGGACGCGGAATGTGGCATCGTGCCAGTTGTGATTGTGTTTTTGCAGCGACTGCGCGAGGGAGTCGGCAAAAATCTCCAACACCCGCTGAAAGGGTAGATCTTTTTCCCGAGAAATAGATTGAATATACATTAATAAATCTGCACCACCGATGCTCATTGTTTTGCCCGTCATTGTTTGCTAAAAAATGTCCACTGAAACCATTGCCATATTGGGCAATAAAAAAAGGGGCGCAAGCCCCTTTATTAATACCCGCTTGGCGGGAGCTTCCGTTTATGGACACGCCAATAATTATTATATCATCTTATTGTGCAAAAACAACACAAAATGATTCAATTACAGTTATGCGTCATTTATTTTACGCCCTACTCTCAGCCCCTTGTTCAATAAAACGGTGCTTCTAATAATTCCCCTCAGCCCACGGCAGCCTATTGCTACCCTGCCCTAATCATCACCGCTCCCGCCAAAACCACCAGCGTTGCGATAATTTTGCCCCCTCCTATTTTTTCCCGCAAAAAGACACCGCCCAATACTAAGGCAAAAATGACCGACGTCTCGCGCAATGCCGACACAATGGCAATCGGCGCTTGCGTACAAGCCCACACCACCAAACAATAGGCGATAAAAGACGATGAGCCGCCAATCAGAAAAACGCGCCGTCCAGCGGTCGGCAGCAATCGCAAAGTGCGCGGATAACGCCAGCGAACATAGGCGGCAAAAATCAGCCCATCCAATACCGCTTGCGTCCCAAAAAACCCCGCCGCCGTCCCGGCCACCCGCGCCCCCAAACCATCCACCATGCTATACGAGGCAATACAAAGCCCGGTCAACAAAGCCAACCACAAGGCGCGAAAATCTTGCACCCCACGCCCCACCCCGCCCAAATACAAAACCCCAAGCGAAATCAGCAGCACTCCCGCCAAACTCCATGCCCCCATTTTATCGGGCAAAAACGCCAGCGTAAAAAGTGTCAGCAACAGCGGTGCACTTCCGCGTGCAACAGGATAAACTTGCGTCAAGTCGCCATGCCGATAAGCATTCAGCAAAAAAATTTGATACCCCATATGCAGCACTAAACTACCCGCCAAATAGGGCCAACATGCGGCCGGCAAGGGCGGCGACAACACCAGCGCCACCAACCCCAGCGGCGTCTGTCCGACAATAACGGCGGTCATGCCGAGCACTTTATCGCTGCTACTTTTGAGCAGAAAATTCCACCAAGCATGCAAAAAGGCAGCGCCCAAGGCCGCCAGCAGCACCCATACATTAACCTCAGCCGCCGTCATGGATAAAACCCTTTACCCCCGCAAAATTGGGCGGCACACTTGATGATGCTGGTGTTTCATGGGGAATTGATTATAGCACCCGATTATTGGATGGCAGGGATTAGAGTATGATTCGCGGTGATGGTTTTACTGGAAAAATCGGGAATTTATGATTGATGGTAAATATCAAGGCGGTTTTAGCGGCGTGATATGTTATAATAGAGCCAATTTCTTACCGGAGCAAAACAATGAAACTCACCATTGACACAGAACAAGAAACGGACGGGCGTTGGATTGCCGAAGTGCTGGAAATTCCCGGTGCCCTGAAGTATGGCGACACCCGCGAAGCCGCCATCGCTAATGCCGAAGCCTTGGCGTTGCGCGTCATGGCAGAGCGTTTGGAAAATGCGGAAACAAAAGCCGACTTACCCTTTCACATCACCCTCGCCACGGCGGGATGAGCAAATGGCCAAGCCGCAAAACGCGGCAAGTGCTTAAGGCATTGTTGCGCAATGGCTGGAAAATCAAACACTCTTCTGGCTCGCATAAAATATTGGCAAAGCATGGCCAGCCAAATTATGTTTTTGCTTTTCATGACAAAGAGGAAATTGGTCCGCGAATGATGGCTCGGATAGCCAAGCACACTGGACTGCGACAAGAAGACGTTTAATCCCGCCCAATGCCCGCTTTGATATTTTTCGCCCTTGGCGGCTATTTAATGATGAGACTACAATATGCCCAGGCGATTACTGCCGACCAGGGCGATTTCATGTGCGGATTTAAATTTTTTGTGCAAAGCGGCCAATGCCGCAATCTCGGCCACAATTTTCTGACGCTCTTTTGGCGTGCGTAAGGGGACGGGAATATTTTTAATATCCTCCACATTCAAACCGGGATAGCCCAGATCATATGAGATGACCTCCGACCTAAAACCTAAAAAGAAATAAAACAAATAATACGGTTCAATTTCTTTGGCGATAATTCCCGTTAATGTACTGGTCAAATAAGCCGCCCTCCCTAATAACGCCCGATGATCGAGCAGCGTTGCTTTTCCCGATGAAGGAATGACAATGGTATTGGTCGGATACAAATAAGGATTTTTTGTGCTAATCGCCAAGTCGTTGATGCAAAATTTGCTTTTGTCCAAGCAATAATCAATATGCGCCAAAGAAATATCGGCAACCATGAGTATAGGCTCTGTGCCATTCTCGGTCAATTTGGGAGAGGTCTTAGGGCTAATGCTGTCGCCCTTTCTCACTTCTGCCAAGTCTTTTAGGCGGGCATGTTGGGCCGGCAAAACAACAGTTATATTCTTATAACGGTAATGCTCCGCTTCCCCCACTGCCAGTTCACCGCCCTGTTTTTCTGCCACTTTGTCAATGTCATTGGCTCCCGGCAAAGGCGTCCGGTAACCGTCCTGACTAAAGCCATCTTGATGTACACGGTAATACACAAATGTATTATCGCCACGCCGCTGCCGCAACATTAAAACCGCCGTTTGCTGTTCTGTATAGGGATTGAAACACTTAGGGGTAAGTTCCACAACTTGCTCCAAATCATAATTTTTCAAAATATATTCGCGTTCCTGACGCAGCGCATTTTTATATAAAAATCCAATGGGAACAATAATTGCGGCGCGCGCATTATCGCTTGATTTCAGGCTTTCCAAGCAGTGCTGCACCCCAA
>JBPCWX010000157.1:0-8152 GCA_051009095.1 Gammaproteobacteria bacterium
TCAACATTACCGACAAATTCTGCCCGCTTGCCATCCACGCTATATTGCACTGTATCGCCGGTAACATCAATGGACTCTGCTGATGCCACACTGGATAATGCCAGCCCAATAACACCTAATAACAGTGTTGCTTGCTGTTTGCTATTAATTATCATATTTGCCTTTCACACCACCACTTAATTGTAAGCCACCTTCGGCACGCCAAGTAAATTCATCACCGCGCAAAGTTCCAACAGCCCCGATAAAAGACGGCATCTGTCCCGATAAGATACCGCCTTCGGTATCATATGATACCTTATCTGCCTGCAAAGTATAAGTGTCGGTGGCAATGCGGATTTCGCCTTGCACTTCTTCCAAAGTCAATTGCAGTCGTTTGTTGTCACGCCATGCCTGTCCCGAGGTGCCGCGCAATATAATTTCATGTTCTTTCATTTGTCGCGACATATAGGCGTTTTGCAAGTCGACGGTGCCATCGCTTATTTGTTCCACGCGTTCGGCGCGCACGCGCAAAACACCGTCTGCACTAAGGTGCATATACTCTGTTTGCTGCAAAGCGGCAGTGTAGTTTGGCGTGAAATTATCCTGATGCAATGGATTGAGCCAAAAAGACAAAAGCGCCAGTGCCGCCAAAAAAAACACCGGCGCATACATGGTTATAAAATATCGCATGGTGATATTCCTTGCGCTGTCAAAATGAGGTCACACACTTCCCGCACCGCTCCTAATCCCGCCGGCAAAGAGGGTATGTAATGCGCCACCGCTAAAACTGGCGCTGCCGCTGTTTGTGGCGCAATGGCCAACCCCACATGTTGCATCGCCGCCAAATCGGGCAGGTCATCACCCATAAATGCCGCTTCTTGTGCGGGTATATTTTCTGTGCGCAATATATCCTGCACCACCGCGAGTTTGTTTGGCACCCCAGTGTGAACATGTTTAATTCCCAACTGCTGTGCCCGTTTGCCGATGCCCTCATCCGCGGCCGCAGAAATTAATCCTGCTAAGATGCCATGGGCAATTAAGCGGCGCAGACCATAACCGTCCAAAATATGAAAGGCGCGATAAACGGTGTCCGCAGACACATATAAACGTCCATCAGTGAGCGTTCCGTCAACATCCAAAAACAAAGCACGCACTTGTGCCGCCTGCTGCTCATGGGTTATGTCATTGTTCATAATAAGCCGTGCCGCAGTAAATCGTGAAAAGAAAGAGCGCCGACCAATTTATCTTGTTCAGTGACGGCCAAATGATTGATTTGCTTCTGTTTCATTTGCACCAGCGCATCCACTGCCAACATCTCAGGAGAAACGCAATGCGGTGTGGTGGTCATCAAAGATGCCAAGCTGGCGTGGGTCAAGTCCACTTCCGCCTCCACCGCCCGCCGCAGATCGCCGTCCGTAAAAATACCTCGCAGAATGCCATCTTCTGTCACCGCCAATACCATGCCCATTTGTTTGCCGGTCATTTTTACCAGGGCCTGAGTAAAACTCACCTTGCTGTCTATCTCCGGCAGCTCATCACCGTGGCGCATCACATCGGCAACGCGCGTTAATAAACGCCTCCCCAACATGCCAGACGGATGCGCGCGGGCAAAATCATCGGCGGAAAAACCGCGTGCCGACAGCAAGGTCAATGCCAGTGCGTCTGTTAGGGCCAAGGCTGCAGTGGTGCTTGCTGTTGGGGCCAGATTGTGCGGGCAGGCTTCACGCTCCACCGGCGCCAGCAGTGCCACATCTGCGGTGCGCGCCAAAGTGGAATTATTCGCGCCGACAATGGCGATCAAACGGGCATCTAACCGTCGCAAGGCCGGCAATAAATCCAACACCTCGCGGCTTTCGCCTGAATATGACAGCGCCAATAACACATCGCCGCTGGCCAAAGCGCCCATATCACCGTGGCCAGCCTCGGCCGGGTGCATAAAAAACGCTGGCGTGCCGGTGGAAGACAAGGTCGCCGCCGCTTTACGCGCAATATGGCCAGATTTACCCACGCCGACGCACACCACTTTGCCTTGACATTCCAGCAATAATTTAATCGCCGCCGTAAAAGAATCGCCCAAGCGATCGCGGACAGTGAGCAGGGCTTCGCTTTCAATGTCAAAAACCGTGCGTGCTGTTTTTATCCAGTCGGCATGAGTGGCGGCAGATGGTTTGGGTGCAGCAGTGTTCACCATTGTTTTTCTGATTCTTTATGCGCTTCAGAGCGCAGCTGCGGATAAGGGCGTCCGTCAGAAAAATATTGCGGTATATTGTCAATAATTAATAGCGATTCAGTTTTCATGGTTTAGTTGTCCAAAAAAACCGCCCCATCTTCCACGCGCACCGGATACACTTTAATGGGCGCTTCGGTTTCATCATCCAAAGGAGTGCCATCCGCCAACCGCCATGACCAAAAATGCAGACAGCAGGTTAGCTCGCCATCCGCCACATCACCATCGGCCAAAGGGGCTTCTTGGTGCGGACAGATGCCTTGGGCGACATATATTTTGCCGGCGCTTAGCACAACCACCAGCGGTTTACCATCCGGCCCGTCGCATTCAATCGGTTCGTTTTCTTTTAGTTCGCTTTCTTTGCACAACTCAAACATTTGTATTCCCCTCCAGCGCAAACAATGCGCTTAAAGTGTTAATAAAATTATCATCCAGCTTCCCGGCTTGGGCTGCCAGACTGGCCAAATTTTGCAGATAATTGTACCTTTCGCGGCGTAATTGCAGGCGCAAATCAAACAAATCTTTTTCGGCATCTGACACATCGGCGGCAATGCGCACGCCGCCATCATAGCCCGCTTTTACCGCTTCCAATGCCGCTTCTGACGCTTGACTTGCCACTTTCAAAGCCCGCCATTGCGATTGCGCCGCGGCCGCTTGACTGTGTAATTGCTTGCACTGTAAAGATTCCGCGCGTATTATGGCGCGCAAGTTTTCATCCGCCAAAATAATTTGCTGCGCCAGCTGCTCCCGTTCTGCGGTTAGCCGCCCGCCGGTAAAAAGCGGCTGTTCCAATGACAACATCACATTTTCTTTGTGGTCGCTCAAACTGCCTTTAATCTCTGTGCTCGCACTAAACACAATGCGCGGATAAACTGTTTCTCGTCCTGCCCGCGCGAATAATTGCGCCACTTTAATATCATCGCGGGCGGCTGCCACCAAAGGCGAACCATTATATACCTGCCGACACCATTTGTTTTGTGATGCCAGTGCAGGAAAAGAACCGCCCGTTAAAACAAACCGTCCCTCTTGCTGTCCATGCAAGCCGGATAAATAGCGCAGGCGGTCTTGTGCCAGCTGCTCATCAATTTTTTTTTGCAGCAGCTCGGCACGTATACTTTCTAATTGCGCGCGCGCCTGTAACACATCCACTTTTGTGCCGATGCCGGCGATAACAAATGATTCCGCCTTTTTTAACTGCTCGTCGGCAATTTTTATCCGTGCCTGCGTGAGTTCGAAAGCATCGGTGGCAAACTGCCAGTCGAGCCACGCCGTGACTATTGATAATTTAAGATTTTGCAAGTCAGCTTGAAAGCGCGCCTCCGCCGCCTTCACTTGTGCTATTGCCGCTAACTCTGATGTTCGTAGCGGCAGATTAAACAACTGCTGCGTCAAAGAAAATTTTATTGACAAGTCTTCCCTGTTGCCGTCTTCACTGTTGCCGTTTTCGTTGGTTAGCATCTTATTTACGCGGCTGGAAATTTGCGGCAGCAAGGCGGCGCGGGCAATTTTATCGCCTTGGCGCGCAGACTCCAACTGTGCCCGTTTACCCGCCAATTCCGCATTATCCGCTACCGCATGGTGAACAAAATCTGCCAATTCCGGCGGCCATTCCGCACGAGGCGAAGTAGCAAGCAAGAGACTGCTCAGAATCAGCAAAACCGCCCATCGCCCAAGCGGGTGCAATTTGGCATGAGGATTTGGTATGATGATAGTCTTCATAATATCAGTAGACCTTATTATATTTTACTTGACAATGAATTAATATTATTATTTTGTATCAAATGGTTGTTAGCCCCGCAAGCATGAAGCAATTTTATCGCCCTTCCATATTTTTTTGCCGTTTCCCATTTACGCATGAATGAAACAAGATTAAAATGCCGGTATGCTGCAAAAATCTTCCTCTGCACCGCTTGGCGTGCTTATGTTGCAAACAAAATTTCCGCGCCCTTTGGGTGATGCGGGCAATGCGCAAACATGGCCTTTTCCGGTGTTGTTCAAGGTTGTCGCTGGTGCGTCCCCCGACCGTGTGGTGCGTAGCGGGGCGACTGGATTATTGCCATCATTCATTGAGGCGGGGCGCGAATTACTTGCGGCCGGCGTTAGTGGCATCGCTGGTAATTGCGGTTTTTTGTCATTGTTTCAGTCCGCCTTGGCGGCGGCATTAAATGTGCCGGTGGCAATGTCTCCGCTTATGCAGGCGACGGCAGTGCAATCGCTTTTGCCGCCGCATAAAAGTGTTGGTATTCTCACCATTGCGGCAGAATCTTTGACGCCGCAGCATTTGGCGGCGGCTAAGGTGCCGCCCGATTCACCCATTGTCGGCGTGGCGCAAAATAGCGAATTTGCCCGCGTTATTCTCAATGATGAAGAAAAAATGGATATGGCACGCGCCCGTGATGATGTACTGACCGCCGGCTGTCGTTTGGTGGAAGAAAATCCCGGTGTTGGTGCAATTATCATGGAATGTACGAACATGTCGCCATATGCTGCTGAATTATCGCAACAAACAGGATTGCCGGTGTATAGTGTTTATTCTTTTTGGCAATGGTTTCATGCGGGTTTGCGCCCGCGTGATTTTGCCTTAATGGACGGCTAAATTTTGCTGTTTTACATTTGCTTGTAATTTGGTCCCCCGCCGCCTTCTGGCGTGGTCCATTGAATATTTTGCGTGGGGTCTTTAATGTCGCATGTTTTACAATGCACGCAATTTTGCGCATTAATCACCAGCTTTTTATCGCCGTCTTCATTGTCGACAAACTCATACACTCCCGCGGGGCAATAGCGCGCCTCGGGGCCGGCGTATTTTTTCCAATTTACGGCGACTGCCCTTGCTTCCTCGCGCAAACGCAAATGCGACGGTTGGTCGGCTTCGTGATTGACGCCCGAATAGGCCAGATTATCCAAGCGCGAAAAACTTAATTTACCGTCCGCTTTGGGATAGTCAATTGGTTTGTGTTTTGGGGCCTCGTCTAATTGTTTGTGGTCGGCATGATGCTTGAATGTCCACGGTGCGCGTCCGCGCATAAGATATGAATCAAAAGCGGCATTTGCCAGCCCAAGCCACAATCCTCGCCGAAAACCGGGGCGGATATTGCGCGCCAAATGCAATTCTTTACCCACCCAACTCTTGCGCACGGCGGCATCATAATCGGTTAAATCAGCGGTTTCGTTGCCGTCCGCCAACACTTTTGCCGTTGCTTCCGCCGCCAACATACCGCTTTTCATGGCGGTATGCGCGCCTTTGATCTTAGGGACATTGAGCATACCTGCGGCGCAACCGACCAGCAATGCGCCGGGCATTGATAATTTGGGCAAACTCTGCCAGCCTCCTTCGTTTAGCGCGCGTGCGCCATATGCAATACGCCGACCTTCCGATAATAGCGGCGCAATGGCGGGATGGTGCTTAAACCGCTGTAATTCATCATATGGGGATAAATAGGGGTTGCGGTAGTCTAAGCCAACAACAAAACCGAGCGCTATTTTGCCTTCTTCCAAGTGATATAAAAAAGAACCGCCATATGTGTCGCGGCGCAATGGCCAACCGATGGTGTGCAGCACTCGTCCCGGCTCAGCCGCTGGCGTCTCCCACAACTCTTTGATGCCGATGGCATATGTTTGCGGGCAATGCCCGGTGCGCAAATTATATTTTTCTATCACTTGCTGCGTTAGTGAGCCATGGCAGCCTTCGGCAAAAATCGTCCGCCGCGCCCGCAACTCCACCCCCGGCGCATAGTTTGGTCCCTTGTCGCCATTTTTGCGTATTCCCATATCACCGGTGATAACGCCGGCGACTTCATCATTATCGCCATATAACACTTCCGCCGCCGCAAAGCCGGGAAAAACATCAACTCCCAAAGCCTCAGCCTGCTCGCCCAGCCACGACACAACCCGCCCCAAGCTGACAATATAATTGCCTTCATTGTGCATTTGCGGGGGCGTAGGAAGTTTATATTTCCTTTTTGCGCTAAGAAAACAAAACTCATCGGTGGTTACTGCGGTTTGCAGGGGAGCGTTTTGGTTTTTCCAATCAGGCAATAATTCATCCAAGGCGCGCGGTTCCATCACGGCGCCGGCAAGGGTGTGGGCGCCCAATTCCGCGCCTTTTTCCACCACACAAACACTGAGGTCTTGCCCCATTTCTGCGGCGCATTGTTTCAGGCGAATGGCGCAAGCCAAGCCCGCCGGACCACCGCCAACAATCAAGGCGTCAAATTCCAAAGTTTCGCGTTCACTCATGGCAACTGTCAGCAAAAATTGTCATTGGGCTGTCCTTTCATTGAAAATTGGGCGGGCATTGTTTGGGTGCATTTGTGGAGCATAATAATTTTGCCATAAACATTGCCGATTATATCACTTGCTTTTTTAAGGGCAATTTAATCGCTTGCGGTTTCGCTGACTCGTCTATGGCGATTTGTACAGTGCTTTGCTGTTTTCCAAGTACTCAATAAACTCGCCAATTGTTTTTGGGAGAATAATTTTATTCTCCTCTTCTTTCAAAAAAGCAATCTGCTTTTTTGAATCAGAGAATATGCTAGGCGCAACAAAATAGCAGATGGCATTTTCCACCTTGTTGCTAAATTTGCCCAAGTGTCTGCCAATTGGCCATATCTCCATTACGGTCTGCGTGCGCCCTTGCGCCATCGTCACTTCAATCAAAATCCCGTTGGAATTTTCAAAGCACTCAATGTCGCCCATATCTCCGACTCCGCCTGCCGTGGACGTAGGATGGCAATGAGATGTTTGTCAACATCATTCAGAAAGTATTTGCTCGCGGCGACGTTCAAAAAAACCGTGCCGCCGCCGACAAAAGGCTCGTAAAAGTTATTTATTTCGGCGGGAAATAAACTAAAAAATTGCCTCATTAGCCGGTATTTGCTCCCAACGTAAAACAGCGGCGATCTTAACACTTGTCTGGTCATGACTTTACTTTGGTGACAAACAAATATTCTTTGTGGTTGTTGAAATCAGTGTTGCCTGCATTAAAGTGTCGATATTCTTTTTCGAACACTTTCGTTTTGCCGCGCGCTTTCAGAATACTCTGGATTTCTTCCAAAGTAATTTTGTTTTGCGATGAATTACTTTTCGGCTCGTACGTGTTATTGTACGAAACGACCAAGTACTTGGCTTTTATATCGCCCACCAACTCAGCAAACCTCGATTTTGCACTTGTGCGACAGTAATCGCTCATGTTTTCCGGGGTCGGTTTTAATGCCACCCCGTGTAATTGTGGGCTGTTCCACTTGGTAAGCGTCTCAAGGATATGATAAAACCTGCTGTATTGACGAGAGTTGTACGGCGGGTCAATATAGGCAATATCCGCTTTGATATTCTTTGCAAGCAGGTTGGCATCTTGCCTAAAAATCTTGATGTTCTTTACTTTCACCGGGTCTATAGGACGCATAAAGAAATTGTCCTTTACGACGCTTTTTTTAAAATACGCATCGTAGTGCCCGACCGTGTTGGCAATTTTATCGGTGGAGTACAGCAGAGAGGCAATAAGCATGTTGTACTCGCGCGGTGAAAGATCGTCTTTGCTACACTCAATATTCTCGCGAATAAAACCGATGATTCGCGATGCGGTTTTGGAAAAAAACTTGCCGCCAAAATTGCGGGAAAAGTAATTTTCGTCCAAATATTCCCCTGTAATGCTGTTGTATTTTTTAATAACCGTATTGATTTTTGCCGGATTCCACTCGTCGTTGCCCAAGAACGCCTTATAGATTACTTCGTTTGAATAAAGAAAGTCATTCATGATGACGCGGTCGAAATGTTTGCCGGCAACAGCGGCGACAACGCCTGTGCCGGAAAAAATATCCACAAAAGACTGTCCCTTGCATTCTTTTTCAATGACGGAAAAAATCCAATTTATCAATTTGTATTTGCTGCCAATGTAGCGGCGATTGTGCAGCTGAAAATGGTTTTTTGTGTGCTGTGGAATGTAAAAAC
>JBPCWX010000158.1:0-11864 GCA_051009095.1 Gammaproteobacteria bacterium
GCCTGCAAAAACGCCACCCCGGCAACCGCACCATGCAGAAAAAAATGAGCAAGCGAATATCCGCTTTGGAAATGATGCGAAACTGTGTCGCCATTTTTGACAACGGCAGGATTATCACCATTTATAACCAAACCCGAGCAAGGTTTAAAAAACGCCGCCGCTTTCGCAATGGCAAACTTGTGCGGAGGTAATGTAGCGGCACCTGGGCCAATGCTTGCTTGCGCCCCAAGCCGCCCAATGATAAACCGCAGCGCAGCATCATCTCCCGGAATATAGGCGGTAGCGCAACCGCTTTTGCCGATCTGCTTGATGACCTCCATTATTGTTTTGGGCGGGAAAAATCTGCTGTTGATAATTCACCGTCAAACGCATATGTCACCGGTCCCTCCAACCACGCCGGTTTTGTCGGTGCGTCCCAGCCGCAGCGCAAAACACCGCCTTTCATCTGCACCGTGACCGGACTGTGCGCGATACCGGCGCGAATAGCCGCCACTGCCGCCGCCACGGCGCCACTGCCGCAAGACGGGGTTTCTCCCACACCGCGCTCATACACGCGAACCTGCAAACCTGATTCTGTGGCATGACAAAATCCCGCATTAACCCCTGCCGGAAAAAGGGTTTTATCCGCATTGAGCGCCATACCAATGTCATCTATTACTGCTGGCTCTGCCGTCACAAAAAAAACGGCATGAGGATTACCCAAAGACAAAGCGGCAAATTGCCTTGTCTCACCGACCAGCTCGGCGGTATAAAAATCCGCTTCCCTTTCTCGCCCCAGTGGAATAGCGGGCGGCGCAAACTGAGGCGTCGCCAAATAAGCCCGCACCAGTCCGCCGTCAGTGTCCTCGGTGATAATGTCGGTGTGGGTGGTCTGCAGGCGCAAACGGGCTTTGCTTGACAACCCCCAGCGCCGCACCAATAAATGTGCGCAACGGGCGCCGTTGCCGCACTGTCCAACTTCGCCGCCGTCGGCATTGATAATCCGATAGCAAAAATCTGCCGTATCATCCAACGGCGGCTGTAAGATGAGCACTTGATCGCAGCCAACCCCCACACGACGATTCGCCAGCCGGGAAAAGTCCAAAGTCGGCGGTATTTGCTGGCGCACTGCATCAATGAGCACAAAATCATTACCGCCGCCGTGCATTTTGGCAAAAGCCAATTTTGTCCCCTTAGCCATATAAACTTTTCTCGCCCGCCGGCCGCGTCTTAAAACGACGGTGCAACCAATAGTATTGCGCTGGCGCCGCGGTCACCTGTGCGCCGATTAATTGATTGATGCGGCTGGTGTTTTCTTCCAGCTCGGCAGTTGGAAAGTTGTCCAGCGGCGCCTCCACGCAAACCTCATAACCGGCCGCCGTCTGCCCAACACGGCACAACGCCACACGCGCCCCGGTCAACGCCGCCAGCCGCGCCACGGCGGAGGTTGTCGCCACTTGCGACACGCCCAAAAAAGGCACAAATACCGTGCTTTTGCGCATCTTTGGATCAATATCCGGTAAATACAAAAACCGACCGCCTTGCTTGAGATGCCGAGCACACAAACGCATCGCCGAGGAATCTGCTTTGACTCCCACGGCACCCCAGCGTTTACGCAAGCGACCATAAAACGCATCCCAAAATCTGCTGTGCTGCGGTTTGTAATGAAAAAAAAGCCGACCGCCCAACGGCAATGACAGCCGCAGCCCGCCGATGCTGGCACCAATAAAATGCGGCAGCAGTAAAATTAATGGGGCGCTGTCAGCCAGCCTTTCTTCACCTTGCAAGCGCACAAACTGCCGCAATTTTTCTTGCTCCATGGACAGCAGGGCGCACTCATCCAGCAACACCCCCCCCAACAAGCGAAAATGCTGACGCAAAATATCATCACGCTGTGCCGCCGACATCTGGGGAAAAGCCAGTGCCAAATTGCGCTGTGCGACAAATCGCCTGGCCCCCAGCAAACGCACGGCGTCTCCCAACCGTGCCCCCAGCCAGCGTCTTGCTGACAGGGGCAGCCGTCCTAATAGCATGAGCAGCGTCAAAACAATTCGCGCTCTTCGCGCACCGCTGGCGGCGGCGCCTTGGCTGCTGGCAAAAATTCTTGATAAAAATATTCCAGCCGCATTTTTTCCGCTTCTTCTCCCACCGACAATAACCGCCCACTGTCGCGGTCAATATCAGCGGCAATGATATTGGGCGGCTGCAAATATTCCACTTCCGGCGTATGCGCCAGCGCTTTGGCCATAAACGCAGTCCAGATCGGCAAAGCGGCACGCGAGCCGGTTTCTCCGCGCCCCAGCGAGCGCACTTGGTCATAGCCAATCCAGGCGACGGCGACTAAATTGCCACCGTAGCCGGCAAACCAAGCGTCCACGTGATTGTTGGTGGTGCCGGTTTTGCCGGCCACATCCACGCGTCCGAGCTGCCGCCACGTTGCCACCCCAGTGCCTTCGCGCGCCACACTTTGCAAAAGTGAGGTCATTATAAAAGCATTGCGCGGGTCAATAATTTGGCGGCGCGATTCAAAATCCAGTTCATTGACAATTAAATTGCCGTCATAATCTTCCACCCGCGTAATTAAATACTGATTGACGCGATAGCCGCCATTGGCAAAGGCGGCATATGCGCGCACCATTTCCATCGGCGTCGCCACGCCCGCCCCCAAGCCCATGGTTAAATAGGCGGGATGATCTTCACGCCGAAAACCAAAGCGCAGCAAATAGTCCTGGGCATAATCAATGCCGATAAATTTAAGTAATTGGACCGTCGCCAAGTTTTTTGATTTTGTCAGAGCGCGGCGCAACAATATAGGTCCTTCAGCTTTGCCGTCATAATTTTTGGGCTGCCAGCTTGCTCCGCTGCCGGTCTCTTGGGCGGACAAAAATATGGGCGTATCGGGCAGTTTGCTCACCGGAGTAAATCCTTTTTCCAACGCCGCGGAATAGACAAAGGGTTTAATGGCGGAGCCGGGCTGCCGCCGCGCCTGAGTGACATGATTAAATTGACTGCGCGCAAAATCAAAACCGCCAACCATCGCCAACACCGCGCCATCATCGGGCGACAGCACCACCAGTGCCGCCTCTGCGCCGGGCAAAGAGACCAGCCGCGTTTTTTCACCGGCGCCAGCCAAACGCACCAAGGCGCCCGCCACCAAAGCGGGCTTTTTACGACCGCCGGGTAAATAATCCTTTGCCGTTCCCAAGCGCGCCCCGGCAATCACATAACGCTCACCGTCTTTGCCCACCACTGCCAATGATTTTTGGGTGGCCTTTAGCACTATCGCCGGCTGTAAGCCGCCGATAATGCGCTCTTGCCGCAAGGCGGTCACCGCTTCGTCAAAACTGCGGGTATCCAAAAATTTCTCAGGGCCAAGATATTTGCGCCGCGCCTCATGCGCCAGCAATCCTTGCCGCACCGCACGCACCGCCGACCGCTGCAACCGCGACTGAATGGTGGTATAGATATTGAGCCCGCGTTCATATGCGGCATTGCCAAAGTGTTCAAACACCAGCTGCCGCACCTCTTCGGCGGCAAAGGCGGCTTCACCATAGTGCAAATACGCGGTTTTGCGGGTCGGCGGCAAAGGCTGCAGCACCAACTCTTCATATTCTCCGTCATTAATAATATCAGCCTCGCGCATTCTTCTGAGGACATGGGTTTGCCGTTCTTTGGCGGCGCTGCGATGACGGCGCGGATCATAGCGGCTGGGCGCTTTGGGCAAGCCGGCGAGAACGGCTATTTCGGCGGTGTTTAATTCGCTGAGGCTTTTATCGTAATAAGCGCGCGCCGCCGCGGCAAAACCAAAACTCCCCTGTCCCAGATAAATTTGATTCATGTAGCGTTCTAAAATTTCCTGCTTGGTAAATTGCTCTTCAATTTCCAAGGCCAGCAGCGCCTCGCAAACTTTTCGCAGCAATGAACGATCGCGCGTAAAATAAAAATTGCGCGCCACCTGCATGGTAATGGTGCTGGCGCCTTCGCGCCGCCCTTGCAACCAGCCCACCGCGGCGCGCCCGATACCCACCCAATCCAATCCCGGATGCTGAAAAAACCGCACATCCTCAGTTGCCAGCAAAGCGCTGATCAATTCATGGGGAAATTCATGGTATTGGCGAAAATGGCGTTTTTCTTCGCCAAACTCAGCGAGCAAATTTCCCTCGGCACTGTATATGCGCATCGGCAAACGCGGGCGATACTCTTCCAGCGCTTCCAAAGACGGCAGTTTTTGATACACCACCGACAAAGCGATGACCCCCAAAAAGCAAATATTCAGCCCTCCTAAAAATCCCGTCCACAACAGCATTTTAATCGCCGTAAACATCACTCAGCCGCCCGCCCAAAATTATAACAGTACACCGCCAGCGACCACAGCGATAAAACCGCCGCCACCCACAACACCCACTCCCCCACAGTCACGGTTGCCATGCCCCCAAGGTTGCCGCCAAAAAACAATAATGCCACCGCGGTCATTTGCGTTGCCGTTTTCCATTTGCCGGCGGCTGACACCCGCACCGCCGCACTTTTGCCCGCCAATGCCGCCCATTCACGCAAAGCCGACACAAACACTTCACGCCCGATAATTAACATGCTTGCCAGCACCGGCGCCCGTCCCGCATCAATGAGCAAAAGCAAGGCGACAATGATTAACATTTTGTCGGCAACCGGATCTAAAAACGCACCCAATTTACTTTCTTGATTAATTTTGCGCGCCAGATGACCGTCCAAAAAATCGGTCAGCGCGGCGGATAAAAAAACCACCGTCGCCGCCCAATCCGCCACTGTTTGCTCGGTCGGCAGCCAAAAAACGGCCGCCAGCAAAGGTAAGGCCGCCAGCCGTAAATAAGTCAGGATATTAGGAAAGGAAAAAATCACAAATCGCTTCAACGTAAAGAATCATAAATGCGCCGCGCCAACTGTGCGCCCACACCCCGAATTTTAATCAATTCATCCTCTCCGGCAGCCTTTAATCCGCGCAACCCGCCAAAATAAGTGATTAATTGTCGCCGCCGATTGGGTCCCACCCCTTCAATATCCTCCAACACCGACACCTGCCGTTTTTTATCCCGCCGTAGCCGATGACCGGCGACCGCAAAGCGATGCGCTTCATCTCGCACTGCCTGCAATAAATGCAATGCTGGATCATCGGGCGGCAATGACAGCACTTCGCCGTCCCCGGTAATCAATTTTTCTTCGCCGACTTTGCGCGCCGCACCTTTGGCCATGCCCAGCAGGGGAATATGCGGCCGGGCGATTGTAGCCAGCGCCGCCGCCGCCGCCCGCACTTGCCCACTGCCGCCGTCAATGATAAGTAAATCGGGCAACGGCAAATGGTCGGCAACTGTACGGCGATAACACCGTGCCACGGCTTCGTGGATGGAGGCATAATCATCACCGCCGCGCTCCGGGGCAATTTTATAACGGCGGTATTCCGCGGGGTGGGGCGCGCCGTCAATAAAAACCACTCTGGCGGCAATGGGCTCTTCGCCCATGCTGTGACTGATGTCAAAACATTCAAGGCGGCGCGGCGGCGGCGACAGCGACAGACGCTCGCCCAAAGCACGGGTTTTTACGACTGCCGCCATTTGTTGCGACCGCCGCATGACCAGGGCGTGTTTGGCATTATCGGCGGCTTGCTGGGCGCGCAATTTTTGTTCCCCGCGCGGTGCAGCAACCACACAATGAGCAACCAGCGGCAAAGCCGGCGGCGATGCCAAATGATGACTCGGCACAATGCGCGGCGGCGGATGTTCGCCATAATTGGAATCGACAAAAGCCGCCAGCACTTCGCCCTCTTCGGCGGCGGCCGCCTGAGCGGGAAAAAACCGCCGCTCCCCGACATGCCGCCCGCCGCGCACCATCACCACATTAACACAGCATTCATTATGCGCGCAATGCACGCCCACATAATCGGCGTCCGGCGTTTTGCGGTCGTCCACAAAATGCCGCCCCCGCATCACCGCCAAAGCGCGCAGACGATCGCGCAAAATGGCGGCGCGCTCAAAATCTTCCGCCGCCGCCGCTGCCTCCATCTGCGTGCGCAAGTCAGCCTCCACGCCTTGACTGTCACCGCGCAATAAAACGCGCGCCCCGGCGGTGTCGGACGCATAATTAATCGGCGAAATTAAATTAACACACGGTGCGCTGCAGCGTCCGATGCCATGGAGCAAGCAGGGACGGGAGCGGTTGGCAAAAACCGCATCGGCGCACGTGCGAAGACGAAACAGTCGTTGAATCATGTCAATGGTTTCGCGCACCGCGGCAGAATCGGGAAAAGGTCCAAAACAATCACCGCTGTTTTTGCCCCGATAAAACATGAGGCGCGAATAGGGATGGTTGGTTAGACGCAAAAAAGGATAACTTTTATCATCGCGAAAGAGGATGTTATATTTGGGCCTGAGCGATTTAATAAGATTACTTTCCAGCAGCAGCGCCGCATTTTCGGAGGCCGTAACGGTAATTTCCACATTGACGATCGCCGCCAGCATCAGTTTCATGCGCGGCGACTGACGCTTTTGTTGAAAATAAGAACAGACGCGCTTTTTGAGGTTGGCGGCTTTGCCCACATAAAGCACCACACCCTCGGCATTGACAAAGCGATAAACGCCGGGAAGCGGCGGCATCTCGGCCAACACCGCTTTAATGGCGGACCTCCGCTGGTCAATCGGCATGACCGCTTACCGCCCAAACGAAGAATAATTGACGCATAGTGATTATTTTATGCCGCTTAGTTTTAATCACCAAGCTTATAGGGCAAAAGAATTAATCATCGCCGCTCAATCACGGGTGAGAAATTGGGCGGAATAACGCTAAAACTGGGCGGGATAGCAATGAGAAATTGAGCGGGATAACGCTAAAATTGGGCGGGATAAAATTGGGATTAAGTGAGATTAATTATGGTCTCGCCAGCCTTCTTACTGTTATCCCCGCAATTTAATCGTAGAATCGACGTTTCACGTTGCCGGCAGTTGGCGGCACCATATTTTTTATCCAGGAGTTCATCATGCTTGACATTAAAAATCAGGAAAATTTTGCCACCCAATGCCCCGACATTTTCACCCCGGAAGCCATTGCTTTTATCGCCAAAATCTCCGATGCTTTTTCTGCCCGCGGCGAGGCGATATTGGAGGCCCGCCGTGAGGCGCAGCAGTGTTTTGATGATGGCGACTTGCCCGGCTTTTTGCCCGACACCCGAGATTTGCGCGCTGACGAATGGCGTGTCGCCGCACCTCCCGCAAACTTGCAAGACCGCCGCGTAGAGATTACCGCTCCCGCCGAGCGACAAAAAGTTATTCAAGCGCTGAATTCTGCGGCCAAAGTGTATATGGCGGACTTTGAGGACTCCATGTCCCCCACTTGGCAAAATATCATTAGCGGCCAGCAAGCATTATATGATGCGGTGCGCGGCGCCTGCGAGATCACCAATCCGCAAACCGGCAAACATTACACGCTCAATCCTTCTCACCCTTGTGAATTAATCGTACGCCCGCGCGGTTGGCATTTAGCGGAAAAACATGTTTTGTGGAAAGGCCGCCCAATCATTGCCGCTTTTGTCGATTTTGGTTTATTTTTCTTTCATAACGCCAAAATTCTTGCCGAGCGCAACCGCGGCCCCTATTTTTATCTGCCGAAAACGGAACATTGGCGCGAGGCTGCTCTGTGGCATGACATCATGAGTTTTGCCGAGAAAGAATTACAACTGCCGCCCAACTGTTGCCGTGCTACACTGCTGATTGAAACTTTACCGGCGGTTTTTCAGATGCACGAAATTTTGCACGCCATGCGGGAGCGTTTGGTCGGGTTAAATTGCGGCCGCTGGGATTATATTTTTTCTTACATCAAAACTCTCGCCAGCCACCCCGGGTGTGTCTTACCGGCACGGGCTCAGGTATCCATGGCGTGTCCTTTTTTGCGGGCGTATTCGCTGGAGTTAATTGACACGTGTCATCGGCGCGGGGCGCACGCCATGGGCGGCATGTCGGCCTTTATCCCCATTCGCGATGATGAACAGGCCAATACCGCCGCATTAAAAAAAGTCCGCGAAGACAAAATACGCGAAGCGGAAAGCGGTCATGACGGCACGTGGGTGGCGCATCCAGGATTGATTGAAATGGCGGCGGAGATTTTTAATGCGCGGATGCCGCAGCCCAACCAAATAGACAAGCTCTTGGGCAAAAAGCACACGGCGGCGGAATTGCTGGCGGTGCCCACCGGCGACATTAGCCTGGCCGATTTTGACAACAACATCCAAGTCGCCCTGCGCTATATCACCGCCTGGTTAAACGGCAATGGCGCAGTGCCGATTTTTAACATGATGGAAGATGCGGCGACCGCAGAAATCTCGCGGGCGCAATTATGGCAATGGCTGCGCTATCCCACCAAACTATCGGACGGTGCGGATATTAGCACCGCATTGTTTGCCAACCGCCTGCAAGCCGCCGTCAATAACATCAAAAGCGAAAACGGCAACGGACATTTGCACGAAGCGTCCGATATGCTGGAGTCGCTGGTGTGTGCCCCTCAGATGACTGATTTCTTAACTTTGGGAGCATATGACTTGCTCGCTTAGCATGGCAATGAATAGCCGCCATCACATCAGGTAATTTGGCTTATTCTATTAATTGTTGCTATTTTTTACAAAATAAAATTATATATGTAAAAATATTATATATATAATTTTTTTATTACTATTCTATTGGTTCCACTGCGTAGATATTCCTATTTACACGCTTTCTCTTGTTGATTGTCTCCGTTTTTGTGGTATTTTTTGTGCAGTGCAAAAAAATATATTAAAAAAACCTTGAAATTTATTTTTAATGCCGTATAATTCAGTTATCGGGATTTTTTGCACCACAACAAAAGGAGTTTATTATGCAAACCTGGACATTTCCAAAAAACTATTTTTATAACACCGAAGCGGGTGAGATTTTGAACGAAGCCGCTCAAGCTGCAATGGATTATTCTTCCAAAGTGGCGGCCCGGCAAGTGGAATTTTCCCGCAAAATGGTCGAGCATGGACAGCGTTTCTCGGCTCAGGCCGTGAGCAGCAATGCTTTGTTTAATGGCGGCAATAGCGGTGAATGGGAGAATTCGGTAAAAGATTGTTATGCGGATTTTTCCGAGCTTGCCAGCGATGCGCTGAGCGACTTAGTCAAAGCCTCGGACAAAGGCTGCGACCTTTGGGAGCAGGCTGCCGTCCATTTTGTGGAGAAAAGCAGCGCAACCCTGCCCAAAGAGTCTGTGGCATTTGCACCGCAAGCAATTCAAGGCATCAAAGTTGCGACCACGTTGGCCAAAGAAAGCGTCAATTCTTCGGGAAAAATCGCACAAACCAGCCTCAAGAAAAAAGAATCTGCTGAAAATGTTGCACGCAGCAACAAAAAGCGGTAAAATTCTATCTGTTCTCGAGAGTACCGATAAATCCTCCTCTCTCCTCTCTCAACACAATCGGTGCTCTATTTCTAACGAGAAAGGCGCAACCTTCACAGGTTGCGCCACTTTTTTAAACCCTTGACAAACTTTCGCAAAACACTGCTGTTAATGCCAGTCGCTCAGCCATGGAGCAATAATCACTCCTTGCGCTGACGGAGACGCCCAAGACTCAAACAATCAATTTGGGCGGCCACCGGCAATAAGCGGGCAAACGCACCGACAGAGCGGCAACTTCGGCTACAATAAACATATGGATAAGCCTTTGGACATTGGAGCAAAAGAAATTGTGGGCTTGCGCCGCATCAATCGCAAACTGCGGCAGCGCCTAACAGAGATTGAAAACATTATTCACGACAACGATGTCATGTTGTCGATGCTGCACCATATCGCCTTATTGCTACTCCGCCGCCCTCAAGACTGGCCACAGCGCGCCGAAATGCTGATGCGGCGCGGCATGAAAGTCAGTGGTTGCCGGCTGATGGTTTTTTCCGCTTCTGATAAAACCACCGCAGCCCAAACCGCGCGGTTGCCGGCGGGCGGCAAACCGGCCCAAACCCCGCTGGACTGCAAAGCGCCAAAAGCGGCGGTATATTATCACTTGCCCATTAAACAAGGACGGCAAGCAGTCGGATTAATTACATTCAGCACGCGCCAAGATAAAGATTTTATTCGCGGCGATGATGAATTTTGCCGCCGTCTGGCGCAATTATTAGCGGCGGCGTTATGAGTTCGCTCAGCCAAGCCGCTGCCGATTTTATCCAGCATTTGACGGCAGTGCGGCGGTTGTCCGCACATACAATAGATTCTTACCGCCGCGACCTGCGGCTATTGCTCGCTGACGCGGGGGACACCATAGACCGCATTGACAGCCGCTATCTGCGCCGCTTGCTGACAGAACAGGCGCGCCGCCGCATGAGCCCGGCGACCATGGCGCGGCGATTGTCGACGTGGCGGATGTTTTTTGATTATTTACAAAAAAACGGGCAGGCTGCGGGCAATCCTGCACTGGGACAGAAAGCGCCCAAAAAACCCGCCCGCTTGCCGCGCGCCTTGACGCCGGATGAAGCGGCAAAACTAATGGATACGGTAGCGGACGGCAAAAAATGGCAAGTCCTGCGTGATGCGGCCATGTTTGAATTATTGTATGCCAGCGGCTTGCGCGTCAGTGAATTAACCGCGCTCAATGTGAATGATCTGGTGGGTGACATGGTGTTAGTGCAGCGGGGCAAAGGGGGGCGCGGGCGCGTCTTGCCGGCGGGGAGCGTGGCCAAAACAGCGGTGCAGGCATGGTTGTCGGTGCGGGCGACTTGGGCCAGCGAACGCGAAACGGCATTGTTTGTCAATCATCGCGGGCAGCGATTGAGCGTGCGCACGGTGCAGCAGCGGTTGGCACAGCGGGCGGCTTTGGCGGGTTTTGCCGGCCGAGTGAGTCCGCATGTCTTGCGGCATTCCTGCGCTTCGCATTTTTTGCAGTCCAGCGGTGATCTGCGGGCGACACAAGATTTGCTGGGACACCAAGACATTGCCTCCACGCAAATATACACCCGTTTGGATTTTCAGAATCTGGCGCAAATATATGACCGCGCCCATCCGCGTGCCGACCGCAGTGCCGCCACAAAACGGCAACCAACCAAACAGCATTAATATCATCGGCGGCTTAGGGCGACGCCCCATGCTTGTGGGCTATGCCGTGCCATTTTTTACTGGCAGGAGTTAACTGATACTTTTGCTTGAGGTTGGCAAATGACCATCGGCGGCGCCCAATAAGACAGTGTCGCCAGAAGCATTGACAAAGCATCTACTCCGCCCCAAATCGCGCGGCATTGATTGCTCAAATTCTTTGGCATGATGCCAAATAACAGCGGCATCATCAAAACAGCGGCTCCCCAGCGACAGCCATAAAATATTGGGCGGTTGCGGTTCCTCGTTGCTGGGCGGCATCATCAATTTCTCGGCGGCACTCGCCATCGGCAAAAGCTCATGGTCGGCGGCGGCGCGCTCTGATGCTCCAACCTTTACCGGGGCGTCTATTTTTATCGTCAACATACGAGGAGCGGATGACAAGGCATCACCTTCTGCCCATACTTGTATGAGGACCGTGGCCGGCCCAAACGGTGCGGGATTGGCTATCATCGCCCCATCTGCAGAGACATCAAAATTATAATGATCGGTGTAATAATTAACCGCCCCGTCAGGATAATCTGTCGGTTGCAATGACAACGTGCCGATCACGCCGGCATAACGGTTGGGAATACTCTGCCGGTCGCTTTCCCATTCCAAACGCAAGCGGCCGCCCACCTCAATATTGCGGGTGAAGAGCAGGCGCTCGCCCTGCGCATCGCTCCACATAAGCGTTATCTGCACTTCTTGGCGGTATAAATTTCCGCTCCAGCCGTCAGCGACTTTCCACACATCACCAGTGGCGACGTCCACCGACAAATTATGATCGCCGG
>JBPCWX010000159.1:0-3680 GCA_051009095.1 Gammaproteobacteria bacterium
GCGGCAAAAACATGGTTTTCTGAAACATTGCCAAACATGGCGATTTTGCGTAAATTATCATCGGACAGCACATCTTGCCCGCGGCACAGCAAAATGTCGGGGGCAATGCCGATTTCGCGCAAGTCGCGCACCGAGTGCTGGGTGGGCTTGGTTTTATACTCGCCAGTGACGCTGACCAGCGGCAGCAGGGTTACATGCACATAACAGACTTGTCCGCTCCCTTTATCCAAGCGTAGCTGCCGTGCCGCCTCCAAAAAGGGTAGCGATTCAATATCGCCGACAGTGCCGCCGATTTCCACAATAACCACATCGTCAGTATCTTCCACGGCGCGGGCGATAAAGGATTTAATTTCATCCGTGATATGCGGGATAACTTGCACGGTGTTGCCCAGATATAAACCGCGCCGTTCTTTTTTGAGTACGGACTCATAAATTTGCCCGGTGGTGAAATTGTTGATGCGTTTCATGTCGCGCCCGACAAAACGCTCATAATGCCCCAGGTCCAAATCTGTTTCGGCACCGTCGCTGGTCACAAAAACCTCGCCGTGCTGGATGGGGTTCATGGTCCCCGGGTCAACGTTAATATAGGGGTCTAATTTAAGAAAATTAACCTTAAGCCCGCGTGCTTGGAGGGTGGCGCCCAGTGATGCTGCCGCCACACCCTTGCCCAGCGAAGAGACAACGCCGCCGGTGATGACTACATATTTGGTCATGCCCGGCGCAGCAGCAAGGCGAAAGGCGGCACTTAGCGCGCCGCGTTAACATCTTCGGGGCTCACCAAATCGCCGGTGTTATTGCCCCAAGCGTTGCGCTCAAATGTAATGATGGCGGCCAAGTCAGCATCCGATAAATAGTTAAATGCGGCCATGGCGGTGCCGGCTTTGCCATTAATAACCACGCTAAGGTGTTCCGCCAATTTGTCGGCGTCAATGGCAACGGCGGCTCCTTTGAGAGCAGGAAAAGCCGGCGGCAACCCTTCGCCGTTTGCTTGATGACAAGCGGCGCAATAGGTTTGGTAAGCGGTTTCGCCTTGCTGCATGGCGGTGTCCATATCCCACACAGCCGGGGCAGATGGCGTATCATCAGCGGCGGCAACAGCGGCGATATCAGCAGCCACATCGCCGACACGCAAGGGCAGGGCGGTGTCGTCGCCGATGGTGCCGCCTTGTTCTTTCACCCAAGCGGCATAATCTTCCGCCGACACAGCACGCACCACAATGGGCATAAAGCCATGATTTTTACCGCATAATTCTGCGCATTGCCCGCGAAAGACACCGGGGCGGTCGGCTTGAAACCAAGCATCACGCACCATGCCCGGAATGGCATCTTGTTTGACGCCCAGTTGCGGCACCCACCAGGCATGAATCACATCGGCAGCGGTGAGCAGCAGGCGGACTTTTTTACCCACGGGGATTACCAGTTGATTATCCACTTCCAGCAAATAATTATCCGATTGCGGATTAGCGTCACCGGTGGCGTTATAGTATTTACCGCCGATTTCTTCGGGTGGAGTGGTTAGTTGGCTATAAAAGAAAATATCATGATCGAGATAGTCATATGACCATTTCCACTGATAGCCGGTGGCTTTGATGGTCATATCGGGGGCGGAGGTGTCTTTATAATCAATAATGGCTTTGGTGGCGGGCAGAGCCATGCCGATGATAATGAGCATGGGGACGGTGGTCCAGATAATTTCCACAAAAGTGTTTTCGTGAAAATGGGCGGCTTTGTGGCCGACCGATTTGCGGTGCTTAAAAATGGCATAAAACATAACGCCAAAGACCACGGCGCCGATGGCGACAATAATCCACAGCATAAAGGCATTGAGCCATTGCTGTTCGGCGGCCATGGCGCTGGCAGGATCCTGCATACCCATCTGCCAAGCGGCGGCGGCGGGAGAGGTGAGCGCAAAAGCCACCAGCAAATAGAAATAATGGCGTAATGTAATCTGCATTTACGGCGCATTTTAACACAAAGTGACGGCGTGTGTATTGGCAAATGAAAAATTAATATTTATGTTTTTTTTGTCATCACATTTATTTTCATAAAAAGGTTGACTATCATTAGCAAAGCTGCTACAATACAAAAATGATTAGCGGGGAGACATTCTTTCCGCAGGATACCCAGCGGGAAGTGCGCTTTCCGCACATTTGCAAGGGGTGCGCCTCTTGCCTCGCGGGAAGGTAAGTCCTTCCCGCTTTTTTTTGTAAGCCACATTGGAGGAGAGTCATGCGGGCAGCGGTGTTTGTGGACGGCGAAAATTTACGCTTTGCGATTAATAAAATTTTTGCCAACAATGAGCATAATTATCGGCAAACGGATTATCTCCCTAAAAAGGCCGATTGGGATAAATTATTTGATTATGTTGTTGCGGAAGTGGCAAAAATTTTTTCCAGTGAATGTGAGCGCGTTAGAACTTATTGGTATGTGGTGGATCAGGTGCGACCGTGGTATGTCCCTCGCAATGACGTTCAATTTCAATCTTGGCGGGAGCAAAATGAGAAACGACTCAGTCAATTCGCTAATCTTTCTTGTTTGTCTGATAAAGAACTGGGGGACGAACTTCAATTGCGCGCCGATAAAATTATGCGCCGCTTTGATGGCTTCAAGAAAATCCAAAACGATATTGCGCAAAAGCATGTTGCCATAGAGTTTAGGCGATCGGGCACCATTTCATATAATTTATTGGAAAAGAAACTGGGGAAAGAAAAAACAGTGGATGTCAATTTGTCGGTGGATATGGTTTTGATGAGAGATTTTTATGATTTGTTTATCATCGTATCGGGCGACCAAGATTATTTACCGGCGGTGTCGGCGGTTAAAAATGTGGGCAGGCGGGTGGTGAATGTGGCTTTTGCGCGAAAGGGCGGACAACCTTTGCCCGATGGCTCGAAAAAACTCAGCGAAATAACGGACTCGCACATCTTGTTGCATTATGACATGCTTGCGGGTTTTCTCGATATAAAGCAATCCGCCAAACTCGCCGACGTTGCCGCCGCAAAACAATAGGCTTATTTTTATCCTCATCGGCGTATAATTATTTATTATGCAAGAAGCGGCTATTAATTTTTCGCAGTTTGCGGCATTGCCGGATGATGATTGTCAGACGCGCATTGCGGCGGCGCGGGCGCGTTTGGGAGAGCGGGCGCGGATTTTGGCGCATCATTATCAGCGCGCCGATGTTTATTGTCATGCCGATTTGACCGGTGATTCGCTTGGATTATCGCGTTTGGCGGCAAACAGTGATGCCGATATGATTGTTTTTTGCGGCGTTCATTTTATGGCGGAAGTTGCCGACATTCTAACCACCGATGAGCAAACAGTGGTATTGCCTGACTTGGCGGCAGGTTGTTCTATGGCGGATATGGCATCATTGGCCAAGGTGGAGCGGGCTTGGCGGGAATTATCTCAGGTTTTGTCGGCGGATGAGTGCATTACCCCTGTCACCTACATTAATTCCGCGGCGGACTTAAAAGCCTTTTGCGCGCGTCATGGCGGGATTGTTTGCACTTCCAGCAACGCCACCCATGTTTTGCAATGGTGTTATGAAAAGCGCGCCAAAGTTTTGTTTTTTCCCGACCAGCATTTGGGGCGGTGGACGGCGCGCACCATGGGAATGGCGCCTGATGATATGGTGGTATGGGATTTTGACCAGCCCTTGGGCGGGTTGTCAGAGGCGG
>JBPCWX010000160.1:0-4323 GCA_051009095.1 Gammaproteobacteria bacterium
GGCGGGAAAGAGAAAGCCGCTTAGTGCTTTTCGCCGACGGAGATAACTTCCCGGAAACTCTCAGGCAAAAAAACCGCCGAACACAAGACCTGTCTGGAGAGCAGTCACTCGCCCAATGCGGCGGGCGACTCACCGAAGGGGCAACCTCCACCGGAGGCAATCTCTCAGGTATCAGGGACAGACGGGCAAATTACCTTAGTTGCTAATCAAAAGAGGAGTTTGTTATGTCTGAGATCGCGTCAACGCCATTGAATAATCTGCACGCCGAATGGGGCGGCAAAATGACCGACTTTGCCGGCTATCGTCTGCCGCTGTCTTTTGCCGGCGGCGGCTTTATCGCCGAGCATCTGCACACCCGCCAAAACGCCTCTTTGTTTGATGTCTCTCATATGGGACAAGCGATTATCGCCGCTGATGCCGCCGCCGCACTTTCTCGCCTTGGCCCGGCGGATGTCGCACGCATTCCGGTGGGCGGCTCCAAATACACCGTGCTGACTTTGCCCAACGGCGGCGTGATGGATGACCTCATCATCGGCAATGATGGCGAGCGCGGTTTTTTTCTGGTTTTTAACGCCGCCAACAAAACGCGCGTTCTCACCCATTTACGCCAGCACCTGCCCCCTTCCGCCCTGCAAGAATTGGACGGGCGCGCCTTAGTTGCTTTGCAGGGACCACACGCAGCGGCGGCAGTGGCGGCAGTCGCCCCCGATGTTTTATCGCTTTCCTTTATGCACACCGCATGGTTTGATTTTGGCGGCGCCGATTGTCGCGTCATGCGCGGCGGCTATACTGGCGAAGATGGTTTTGAATTTTCCCTTCCCGCCGCCGCCGCCGAAGATTTTGCCCGACTTTTGGCGGCTGATGACCAGGTCAAACCCGCCGGCTTGGGCGCGCGCGATTCATTGCGGCTGGAAGCCGGCTTGTGTTTGCATGGCCATGAATTGGACGACAACACCAGCCCCATTGAAGCCGGCTTATTATGGGCTATCCCACCGCATCGCCGTCAAGGAGGCGATTATCCGGGGGCGGAAATTATCGCCCGCCAAATTGCCGAAGGCGAGCCGCGCCGCTTGGTTGGTCTGTTGCCGGGCGGAAAAAAAATCGCCCGCCACGGCGCCTGCTTACAAAACGCCGCAGGTAAAACAATCGGACAGGTCACCAGCGGCCTGCACTCCCCTTCCTTGCAAACTGCCATCGCTTTGGGCTATGTGCTGGCGGATGCTGCAAGCCAAGCGATTACCGCCGAAGTGCGCGGTGAATGGACGCCCTGCACAACAGTTAAACTCCCTTTTATTGCCCATAACTATCATCGAGGAAAATCATCATGAGCAAACAATACACCCGCGAACACGAATGGATTGAAGACCGTGGCGACGGTCATTGCCGCATCGGTATAACCCCTTTTGCCCAAGAGCAGCTGGGCGATGTGGTATCGGTGGAATTACCCGACGTCGGACAGCAAGTGCGCGCTGGCGAAGACTGCGCGGTCATTGAATCGGTCAAAGCCGCCAGTGATATTTATGCGCCCGCTGACGGCGAAGTTATTGCCGTCAACGAATCGCTTATTGATAATCCAGCATTGGTAAACGAAGCGCCCGAAGACGGCGGCTGGCTATGGGAGATGCGCGCCGAGATGCCGTCCGATCTTATGGATGCCGAGGCATATGCCGCTTTTGTGGAAAGCCAGCAATGAACCGCGCCGCATTTATCCCCCCCGCCGATTTTGCCAGCCGACATTGTGGAGCATCACCGTCGGCGCAGCAGGAGATGTTGCGCACTCTGGGGCTGACGACGCTTGCTGAGGTGGAAAAAATCATTCCCCCGGAAATTTTAGGAAAACTCCCCGACCTTGGCAAGACACTGAGCGAACAAGAAGCAACCGATGCCATTTATGCCATGGCGCAAAAAAACACTGCCGCCGTCAGCATGATCGGGCTTGGCTATTATGGCACCCAGATGCCCGCTGTCATACGGCGCAATTTATTGGAAAGTGCCGCTTGGTACACCGCCTATACGCCCTATCAATCCGAAATTGCACAGGGGCGATTAGAAATGCTGCTCAATTTTCAAACCATGGTCGCCGACTTAACGGGGCTGCCTTTTGCCGGCGCCTCCTTGCTGGATGAAGCAACAGCGGCGGCGGAAGCAATGACTCTGCTGCGGCGCGCCGGCAAACAAAAAAGCGCCGTATTTTTGGTGGATGAGACGCTTTTTCCGCAAACTTTGGCGGTTTTGCAAACACGCGCTGCCCCTTTGGGCATTGACTTGCACATCATGGCGGCGAACTCTTTCGCCACAGCGCCCGCAGCCTTTGGCGCATTGTTTGCCTATCCCAGCGGAGACGGCGGCATTATTGACCACGCCGCAACGGTGGCGGCTTTGGCAAAGCGCGGCATTTCATCCGCCTGCTGCACCGATTTATTGGCTTTATCATTATTGCGGACGCCGGGCGACCTGGGTTTTGTTGCGGCAGTCGGTAGCGCGCAACGCTTTGGTGTGCCCTTGGGCGGCGGCGGACCACATCCGGCATTTATGGCATTCAGCGAAAATTTACGCCGTCAGGTACCGGGGCGATTGGTGGGAGTTTCCAAAGATTCACGCAACCGCCCGGCCTATCGTTTGGCGGCACAAACGCGCGAGCAGCACATTCGCCGCGAAAAAGCCACCAGCAACATTTGCACGGCGCAAGCATTACCCGCAATGTTGGCTGCGGCATACACCGTTTATCATGGCCCGGCACGCATCAAAGACACTGCGGCACGGGTGCGGCGGCTCACTTTAGTTTTGGCGGCAGGTTTGCGGCAGCTGGGGCGGGCGCCGACGCAAGAACTCTTTTTTGACACTTTGCGCGTGCCCGCAAATGATGCCTCCAATGTTTGCGCCCGCGCTTTGGCGGATAATATCTGTCTTTATCAAGACACTGACACAGTGGGCATATCGGTAGATGAAAAGACCGCGCCGGAACATTTGGAAACAATTTGGCGTGCTTTTGCCGATGGTGATGACCTGCCAAAATTTGACGCCATTGCCGCCGCCATTGACGAATCACTACCGCCAAATTTACAGCGCGAGCGCGACTTTTGCGCGCATCCGGTTTTTAACAATCACCACACCGAACATGAGATGCTGCGATATTTACGGCGTTTGGGGCAGAAGGATATTGCTTTGGATCGCTCCATGATTCCCCTTGGCTCTTGCACCATGAAATTAAATGCAGCCTCACAAATGGAGCCTTTATCATGGCCTTTATTAGCGGACATTCATCCTTTTGCGCCGGCGGCACATAAAGCGGGTTATGCGCAGTTGGCGGCGGAATTGGAAGATTTATTGGCGCGGGTGTCGGGTTTTGATGCGGTATCATTACAACCCAATGCGGGGGCGCAAGGCGAATATGCCGGCTTGCTGGCCATTCGCCGCTATTTACAAAGCATCGGGCAAAGTGGGCGCGATGTATGCTTGATCCCCTTATCAGCGCATGGCACCAATCCGGCCAGTGCAGTTATGGCGGGAATGCGTGTGGTCGCAGTGGAAATTGATGAGGCGGGACAAGTGCGTGAGGATGATTTACGCCAAAAGATAGATACTTATCGCGACAACTTAGCGGCATTGATGATTACTTATCCGTCGACCTGCGGCGTATTTGGTCGCAGCTTGCCTACGTTGTGCGCGTTAGTTCACGAAGCGGGCGGACAAGTGTATATGGACGGCGCCAATTTTAACGCGCTGGTGGGTGTATCTTTACCGGGGCAGTTAGGTCCCGATGTCATGCACATTAATTTACACAAAACTTTTTGCATTCCACACGGCGGCGGCGGCCCTGGCATGGGGCCAATTGCGGTGCGTACGCATTTGCGCGATTTTCTACCGCGCCATCCTTTTGACGATAAGGCGGAAAGTATCGGCGGAGCAAATTATGATACGGTATCGGCGGCACCGTGGGGATCGGCATTGATTTTGCACATATCGTGGATGTACATGCGGATGATGGGCGGTGAAGGATTGCGGCGGGCAACCTTGAGCGCGCTATTGTCGGCGAACTACATTGCCAAGCGTTTGCAATCTGCCTATCCGATAGAATACCGAGACGCCGATGGTTGGGTGGCGCATGAGTGCATTGCCGACACTCGCGGTTTCAAATCGGCGGGCGTGTCGGTGGAAGACATTGCCAAGCGGTTAATGGATTATGGTTTTCATGCACCGACAGTATCGTGGCCGGTGGCCGGGACGATGATGATTGAGCCGACCGAATCGGAGACCAAAAGCGAGATTGACCGCTTGTGTGAGGCATTACTTTCAATCGCCAATGAAGCACACCGCGTTATG
>JBPCWX010000161.1:0-12553 GCA_051009095.1 Gammaproteobacteria bacterium
GTGACCGAATCGTTGATGACGGTGTTGTTATAGTATATTGCCGGCAGCCGAAAGGTGTCGTTAAAAAGCACCAGACGCAGATGTCCGCCGTTCAACGGGCGCTGCTCCGCCACCCAAAAATTATCGGCAAATTGCGGTGATGGAAAATCCATTCCCCACACCATGCTGTTTAATTCTTCCACCGCCGACGGTGTAATTTCTTCCACCGGCGGCATGGCATCCACCACCCACAATGCTTCGTCCTGATTGACGGCAGCCGCATCGCAAGCGCGCATAAATGCAGCGGTAAAAATATCCACATCCGCCACCGTTAACCCAACCGCACCGGCATGACCGCCAAAACGCAACGTGTTTCCAGCGGTGTCCAGGGTGCTTATTAATTTATGCAGATGCCACCCTTTGGGTGCGCGTCCAGAGCCTCGCCAAGCGCCGTTTTGCCATCCAAAAACCAGCGTTGGACGATTGTGCGCATCGCATAATTGTCCGGCCAGCAAACCTAACATGCCGCAGGGCCAGTCTTTGTCCGCCACCACCAAACCGGGGGATAAAGAATCGGTTATTTGCGCTTGGGCGGCTTGTAATAAATTTTTCATTAAATCGATGCGGCGGCTGTTAAACCTGTCCAATTTTGCCGCCAACTGACGGGCCTCGGAGGGTTCTTTTGCCAGCAAACACAATACGCCTTGCTCCGCCTCGTTAAAACGCCCCGCCGCATTAATCCGCGGAGCCAGCCGAAAAGCAAGGTCGCGACAAGTTATATTTTTTATTCGTCCACGGAGACAATTCGCCAGCATCATCAGCCCCGGTCTTCCCTTGCCCTGCCGCATTTGCGCTAAACCGCCGCTTACCAAAGCCCGATTGATGGTGTTCAATGGCACACAATCCGCCACCGTGCCCAAGGCCACCAAATCCAAATAACAACGCAGGTCCAGCTCTTTGGCCAAATGACGCCGCAAAGCCGCCATGACATAAAAAATAACGCCGACGCCGGCCAAACATTTCCCCGCGGTGTTATCCGATAACTGAGGATTGACGATGCAGTCGGCCGGCGGCAAACTCTTTTTATCCGGCAGATGGTGGTCTGTGATACATACAATCAGCCCCAATTCTTTGGCGCGCGCCACCGCTTGACTGGCGCTAATGCCATTGTCCACAGTAAGCAGCACTTTGGTGTTGGCCGCCGCTTCGCGTTCCACAATGTCGCAGTGAAGTCCATAGCCATGCTGCTGGCGGTCGGGAATCGTCCACGACACAACAGCCCCCAGCTGTTGCAGGCAATCAACCGCCAAGGCGGTGGCGCTCATGCCGTCAGCATCATAATCGCCAACCACGCAAATGCGCTGCTGGGCGGCGATGGCCTCGGCAAGCAGATGGCACAAACGATTAATATCGGGCAAAAAATCGGGCGGCGGCAGGTTTCTCAGCGGCGGGGTGGCGTCTTGATCATCGGTGATGTCGCGTGCCGCCATAACCCGGGCGACTAACGGAGAAAAACCGGTGGCGCATAATTTTTGCCGCATATCTTCGCAGCCACGGCGCACATTAATTTTCGGGTGATGAAAGGCATTGCTCATGCCGCCGGGGAAAAACTGCTGTGGAAAAATCGCAGCCAATTATTGCCAAGTATACCGTCCGTTTCATTATCATCAAACCCGGCCTGCCGCAGTCCTTGCGCCAAAACATCAAAATCGGCGGCGGATTGAAACCACGGCGGCATGGGCGGAAAGCCGGGGGCGGCGGCGGAACCTTCGCCAAAATCTTGCGCTTTGGTCCATCGTCCGTTGCGCATCCAATCCACCACCGCATCGGGATGGCCGCGGCATAAGTCGGAGCCGATGCCGATATTGTCCGCGCCCATTAATTCCGCCGTCCGTGCCGCCATGCCGCAGAAATCCGCCAAAGTGCACGCACTGCCGCCCAATAGGTGATGAGGATATAAACTCAGCCCCAGCATCCCGCCAGACTGTCCCAAAGCCCGCAAAACAGTGTCCGACTTATTGCGTTTTGCCGCATGCCAAGCGGCTGGGTTGGCGTGGGTGATGGCGATGGGGCGTTGTGAATATTCCATCGCCTGCAAGGTGGAGCGTTCGCCCGAGTGCGACATGTCCACCACCACGCCCAAGCGGTTCATTTCGCCGATAACTTGTCGTCCCATGCGGGTGATGCCGCTGTCTTGCTCTTCATAACAACCGCCGGCGAGCAGCGATTGATTATTGTAGGTTAACTGCATAAAGCGCGCGCCCAAGTCGTGGCAGATTTCCACCAAGCGAATATCATCTTCTATGGGGGAGCAATTTTGGAAGCCGAAAAAAACTGCCGTGCGTCCGCTTTGCTGGGCGGTGCGCACATCATCGGCATCGCGGCCGCGCATGAGCAGATGCGAAAACTTGGCAAAATAATCATTCCACTGCTGAATGTTGGCGATGGTTTCGCGAAAGTTTTCATGATAGCAAATCGTAACATGCACCGCATCCAAACCGCCGGCGCGCAGTTCCAAAAAACGCGCCTCATCCCAGGCGCAGTATTGCAACCCGTCAATGCGCACTGCGGTCATGTCGGGGTGCCGGCAAAAGTGTAGGCGGTTTTGACCACGGTATAAAACTCACGCGCATAAGTGCCTTGTTCGCGCGTGCCGTACGAGGAATTTTTACGCCCGCCAAAGGGCACATGATAATCTGTTCCGGCGGTGGGTAAATTGACCATCACACAGCCGCTTTTGCTGTGGCGGCGAAAATGTGTGGCGCGAGCCAAGGAGCGCGTGATAATCCCGGATACCAAACCATATTCTGTGTCATTGGCCAGGGTGAGGGCTTCCTCATATGAATCAACGGCAATGACGCAGGCAATAGGAGCAAACATTTCTTCGCGGTTAATGCGCATGGTGTTGTCGCTGTCGACAAACAGGGCGGGCGATAGATAATAGCCGTCCGTGGCCAAAGACAAAGGCTCACCGCCGACCACCAGACGCGCCCCTTCGTCGTGCGCCAGTTTGAGATAAGATAAGTTTGCCTGTAATTGTTCGGCGCTCACGGCTGGGCCAATTTGGGTGTTTTCCGCCAAGGCATGACCGACGCGCAAGGCGGCGGTGGCGGCGGTTAATTGGGCGATAAATTCATCAAGCACGCGGCGATGGACAATGAGACGCGATGAGGCGGTGCATTTTTGTCCGCTGCCGCCATAAGCGCCGGCAGCGGCACAGCGGACGGCGGTTTCCATATCGGCATCATCCATCACCACCAGCGGATTTTTTGAGCCCATTTCCATTTGCAGTTTAGTTAAATGACGTGCGGCAGCGGCGGCAATGAGTCGTCCCGCCGCCAGCGAGCCGGTGAATGAAATGGCATCAACGGCGGGGCTTTGCACCAGTTCTTGCCCGGTATCATCGCCGCCCATGAGCAAGTTAAAGACCCCGTGCGGCAGGTTTTGGCGGGCGACAATATCGGCAAAAGCGGCGGCAATGGTGGGCGTCAGGGGGGAGGGCTTCCACACCACCGCATTGCCAAAAGCGAGGGCGGGCGCGATTTTCCAGCAAGCGGCGGCGAGGGGAAAATTCCACGGCGAAATGACGGCAACCACGCCAACCGGTTCGCGGCGGATGTCAATGTCGATATCGGGGCGGACGGAGTCGGCATTGTCGCCGATTTGCCGCAATGTGGCGGCGGCATAATAAGTAAAAAATTGTCCGGCGCGAAAAACTTCGCCGACCCCTTCGGCACGGGGTTTGCCTTCTTCGCGCGACAATAATTCGCCGAGTTCATCGGCGCGGCGCATCAGTTCTTCCCCGATTGCATGGAGGGCGTTTTGTTTTTGTTCCAGCCCGCATGCCGCCCAAATGGGCTGCGCTTGCTGGGCGGCATCAAGGGCTTGCTGAGTGTGTGATGATTCGGCACGCGCAAAATGCCCTATTACATCTTTGGTGTCGGAAGGGTTAATGCTGGTGATTTTTTCTTTGGCATCATGCCATTCGCCGGCGAAGAAGTTTTGAGTCTGCATCTGGAGGTCCTTGGGTTAAGATAAAAGGCAAAGGGATTGTATCAAAATTGCGCTGCTTGTTGTGTGCTGCTGGTGTGGATTGGGTGTAATATTGTTTTATATAATTTGCTTTGTGCGCATTATTGCACGGTTAGGAATTTTTATAACAATGATGGCTTTTTAATGAATCATACTGCTCGGCAAAGTGCCGCGCCAGATGCCGCCCAAACTTTGCGGCGGGCGGCTAATTGCGTAAGCTGCAGCGATGTGCTGGAGTATTTGCGCGATTTACCCGCCGATTTTTTTGATGTGGTCATTGCCGACCCGCCGTACAACTTCGGCAAGGATTTCGGCAACGGCTCCGACCAAATGGCGATGTCCGATTATCTGCCGTGGTGCGACCAGTGGATTGGCGAATGTTGGCGCACCGCCAAAAATGGCGCGCCGATCTATATTTATGGCTGGGCGGAGATTTTGGCGCATATTGCGGTGCGCTATCCGCTTGACAAACAACGCTGGCTGGCGTGGCATTACACCAACAAAACCGTGCCCTCATCAAAATTTTGGCAGCGCAGCCACGAGTCGATTCTCTGTCTGTGGAAAGGTGCGCGCCCGCGAATTTATGTGGACGAAGTGCGCGAACAATACACCGCCGCATTTTTGCACGGTGCCGCCGGCAAAATCCGCCGTGAAACCGTGGCGCGCTATTCCAACAAGGGCAAAAAAACCGTCTACGAAGCTCATCCCAAAGGCGCCTTGCCGCGCGATGTTATCAAAGTCGCCGCTTTGGCTGGCGGCGCCGGCTATGCTGAGCGGTGGTTTTACTGCAAAACATGCCGCCGTCTTTGCACCCCGCGCGAAGCTGAAGCCCACCGCCAGCACAACATCATCCGCCACCCCACCCAAAAGCCCTCAGAGTTATCGCGCAAACTTCTCGCCTCTGCCGCCCGAGGCGGTGATTTTGCGCTGATTCCATTTGCGGGGTCGGGGGCGGAGTGTGTGGTGGCAAAAGAGATGGGGGTTAATTTTTTTTCGGCGGAGATTAATAAGGATTATGTGAAGTTGGCGAATGCTTGGTTAAAAAGGGGGCATGTACGATTTACAGAGTTTTAATCATTTTTTGCAATATCGCGTAAAACATTGTAAAATTCGCGTAATGAGGAACAATCGTCTTAAACAATTATTTTCTTTGGCAGCATTTATGGCAGTCGCCCTGCTTTACGCCATTGTCCAGCCCCTTGTGGTGGAAGCAAAGGCAACCAATCTTTACCCCGCCCCGAATGCTAATCCCATCGGCGATTTGACGCCGACAGCAAGCGATAATCAACCTTGGCAAGACCTTTCATCGCCGCTTTATTCCTTGGACTTTGCGGAAGCAACAATCCTGAAAATACCTCAGCAAGCAGTCAATATTCGCTTGCCGGCAAACACTGAGGGAGAAGCATTGTCCACCCTGCAAGTGCGCAATATTCAAGTGCGGGCGGAATGGGACATAATGGACAAGTACGGTGCTTTTACCCTGCGGGCTGATGGTCAGAAAGCATTTTTGATGACCACTGGCGGGCAATTTCCCGCTGAAAGTTATGTGATTACCGTGCGGGTTAAAGATGTGTTTAGCGCACTCAATTCGGCATATGAGGATTTGGCGGTGTCGGCTCCCATAGTAATTCTTAATCAGATCTCGGCAACCTTGTGGGTGTTGGGTGGTCTGACCGATGTGTTTTTCCAGCCTACACGTAATGCGCATTTTAATGGTGTGGGGTGGCCTTCCCGTCCATTGCCGTCCGGAAATGATTTTTATGACCATTCGGCGTTGGTGCGAGATGGCGTAATGTATATGTTTATGGGGCATAATGGGTCTAATACAAGCAATAATGTGTGGCGAAATGTGGATGGAAGCGGTTGGGAGAATATTACTTCTAATGGCTATTCGACACGAAATAGCCCTCGCGTGGTGTTATTTAAGAATAAGTTTTACTTGCTGGGAAATGCTCTAGATACCCGTCAAAAAAACGATGTGTGGCGTAGTGAAAATGGTGCCGATTGGACAATGTTGGCAAGTGGCGGCACTAGCGACCCTACTTGGCCGTCGACTTCATCTGAATATAGTGTAGCGGCGACGAAAGAGTGGATGTTTGTGATCGGCGGTTTTAATACTAATGATGTATGGCGTTCTGACGATGGCGAGATTTGGTCAATGATGCCAACCGCTCCGGATTCGGGTGGTTCAAGGCGCGCTTATTCAATGGCAGTTTCACATGTTATAGGCGATACTGAATATGTGTATGTGATGGGGGGATTAGGTGGTGGTAATAATAATTATCTAAATGATGTATGGCGCACGGGGGACAACGGTGTCACTTGGGAAAGAATGACAACAACAACCATTTGGTCGGCGCGTGTTGGTGCGGGTATCGCTTCGCATAGTGGGTTGTTGTATGTGTTGGGGGGCGATAATGCCCAGGGCACCTACGCTCATCATAAAGATGTATGGGTAAGCATTGATGGTGCTGAATGGTTTCACGTGGACAATCTTCCTATAAAACTTACGAGGTTTCCTGCAGTGTCTTTTTAATGCTTCGGCGGAGCATTTATCCGCTGTTGATAGCCGCCATCTGAACTGAGATAACGCTAACTAAATCGGGAGGGTTGGCGATTCCCCTGCTTGCTTGCGAATGCCATAGACGCTGAATCTATTATGTTAGCGGCGAAAGTTTTGCCATTGCCCTGGCAACTTGCGGCTAATGCGTGACCACCTCATAATTACCCGCTCGCCGACCTTGCCGCAAAAGCAGAAAAACAAACACCGCCAAAACACCCAAGGCAACTATGGCATAAATGTTTAAATCATGCCAACCCAACCAAGCCAATAATGCGCCAGATAATAATCCGGCAGTGGCCTGCATGGAAAAAACAATCACATCATTAAACGCCTGCGCACGAAAACGCGCCGGGCCAGAAATATGACGCGCCGTTAATGTAGTCGCCCCAACAAATACAAAATTCCAACCGATACCCAACAATACCAAAGCAAGCCAATAATTGCCCACGTCAATCCCCGACACCGCCGTTAGCGCCGTGCCGCCAAAAGCCGCAACACCCGCCAACATCACCGGGACAGCGCCAAAGCGGTCGATCAAACGCCCCGAAAAAAATGAAGGCAAAAACATCGCAATAACATGGCTTTGGATTACCCACGCCGTGTCGCTGAGCGAATGACCATCGTGATTGTGCATGCTCAATGGTGTTGCCGTCATAAGCAACGTCATCATGCCGTAGGCGCCGCCACCGCACAAAGCAAAAGCCCATAATTTGGTGTCTTGCCACCAAACGCCACCGCTGCCGGCGGGTTTTGGACTGCTCACCGCCACTTGCCGATGCTGATAAAAACAAAAACACACTATGGCAATTCCCCCCGTCGCCACCAAAGCCAGCCACGACGCCGCAAAAGGCGCGCCGTCAATGCCGCCGTGCAGCCAGTTGGCCAGCGGCGCACCCAATGAACCGCCCAATACGCCCCCTAATAAAATCAATGCAATCGCCCGCCCTGCATGGTTGGCGGCGGCGTTTTCCACTGCCGCAAAGCGATAGGATTGGACAAATGCGGCGGCTATGCCGGCAATAAAAGACGCCGCGCACAGAAGTGAAAAACTTTTGTTGATAACCGCAAAACAACCCAAAGCGCCGCTGAGCATGATGATGACCGAGCCGCCCAAATATCCTTTTTTGCGGCCGAATCTTCGCATCAGCATATTCGCCGGGGATACCGACAAAGCCAAGCCAACAACCATCATCGCCGACGGTAAAGTGATTAATGCGGGCTGGTCAATAAGCTGCGAACCGATGAGGGGGAGCATGAAAACTAACACCGGAGTGTTAATATAACCGAGCATTTGCGCCATAAAAAGAATGAGCAAATTGCGTTTGTGATATGAATCGCTGAGCATAAAATTGTTCTTGAATCCTAATTATATTGCCGTTTTGTGATTCGGCGGAGGTTTAACCAACTATCCCGCCCGCACAATTTGCCAGTTGTCAGGCTTGACCCAAGCCGAATAAGAAATTTTTTATCCGTAAATTTGCTTAGGCAGCCACGTGGCCACCGCCGGAAAAAACCACAACGCCACCAAAGCCAATAATTGCAACACCACAAACGGCGCCGCCCCGCTGTATATTGCCGAAGTCGGCACCGTGGACGGCGCCACCCCGCGCAAATAAAATAAGGCAAAACCAAAAGGCGGAGTGAGAAATGAAGTCTGTAAATTGACCGCAATCATGACCCCCAGCCATATCGGATCCATGCCTAATTGAATCAGCACCGGCGCCACCAAAGGCACCACCACAAAAACAATCTCTAAAAAATCCAAGAAAAAACCCAGCGCAAACATCAGCGCCATGACAATCACAAACGCCGAAGCGACGCCGCCGGGTAAAGAGGATAGGGCGCCAGTCACCCACTCATCACCGCCAAAGCCGCGAAATACCAAAGAAAAAATGCTCGCACCAATTAAAATCACAAATACCATGCACGTAATGCGCGCGCTTTTTTGCATGGAATCCCGCCATAACTTCATCGTTAACCGACCCCCAGCCAAGGCTAATAACATCGCCCCGCCAGCCCCCACCGCCGCCGCTTCTGTCGGGGTCGCCACGCCCGCCAAAATAGAGCCCAAAACAGCAAAAATTAATAATGTTGGGGGTAATACCGCCCGCCATACTCCCACTTTTTTATCATCCGCCGGGGGCGCTTTCATCGCCGGCGCCCACGTCGGTTTTAACCATGCCACCACCGCAACATAAGCCACATACAGCGCCACCAGCAGTAGCCCCGGAAATAGGGCGCCAAAAAATAAATCGCCCACCGACACCGTGTCCGGCGAAAAATTGCCCAGCGATAATTGCGCCTTTTGATTGGCGTTGCTGATGACATCGCCCAAAATGACCAAAACAATCGACGGCGGGATAATCTGCCCCAAGGTGCCCGATGCGGTAATGACGCCGCACGCCAGCGATGGGCGATAATTATGCCGCAGCATCACCGGCAAAGAAATTAATCCCATGGTCACCACCGTCGCCCCAACAATGCCGGTGGAAGCCGCTAAAATTGCTCCCACCAAACAAATGGAAATGGCCAAACCGCCGCGCATGTCGCCAAACAAACGCCCCATCGCCACTAATAAATCTTCCGATACTTTGCCCCGTTCCAATAACACCCCCATGAATACAAATAACGGCACCGCAATCAGCGTTTCATTGGTCATAATCCCATACAAACGCGAAGGAATTGCCCCTAAATAAGAAACATCAAAATCTCCCTGCAAATGACCAATGGCGGCAAAAAAGAGGGCGCCGCCCGCCAAGGCAAATGCCACCGGAAAACCGCTCAGCAAAAATAAGCCGACCAACAGCAGCATTAAAATTAAATACCATTCCATGGCAGTTGCCGCCTGAACGGGGGCTTAGCGGGGCAAAATAGACCGCAGCGATTTGGCCGCCAGTGCAATGCCCTGCACCATAAACAGCGCCGCAAACAGCAAAATACAGGTTTTGAGCAAAAAGACCGCCGGCAAACCCTGTCCCTCCACCGAATGCTCCAGCACCGCCCACGAGTCCGCCACATATGGCCACGACACCATGAAGATCAACATGCACGTGGGAATGAGCAGGAAAACCGCCCCGCATAAATCCACCCACGCCTGCCCTTGGCGCGATAGGCGATTGTAAAACACATCAATGCGCGCGTGTTCGTTGTACTTCAGCGTATAGGCGCCGGCTAACATAAATAAAATGGCGTGCATATATACCACCGTTTCATGCAGCCACACCCAGCCAAGGCGAAAGACCGTCGCGGCGATAATAATCACCAGGGTTAGAACAGTCATGGCTGGCAAAAACCAAGACAACGCACGCCCGACGACATTGTTGATGCTGTCGCCGGCGTGCTCCAGTCGCCCAAGAAAAACGCGCACCCCGCAAGCAGGTGCGCGCCGCAAGTTGCTCACAGATTACCGCGCACTTGCACGTATTCCATCTCGGACAATGCCGTCCATCCCGACACCGACTTGCGAAAGTCGACAAAAGCGGAATATACTTTTTGACTTGCCGCATCCGCTTTGGCGACGTTGCTTACCACCTCTTCACTGGTGGTCTTGAGGGTTTTGAGCACATCATCGGGGAAGCGTTTGAGCTGCACATTGTGCTCATTGATGAGGGTGTTGAGGGCGATGCCGTTGCGCGCCGTAAACTCCGCCAGCATATCCATGTTGGCGGCTTGGGCGGCTCCTTCCACAACTTCCTGCAAATGTTTCGGCAAGGCGTCAAATGCCGCTTTGTTGACAAAAGTCTCCAAAGCCGTGCCCGGCTCATGCCAGCCCGGATAATAATAATACTTCGCCGCTTTATAAAGACCAAAAGCCAAGTCGTTATAGGGTCCGACCCATTCGGTGGCATCAATGGCACCCGATTGCAGAGAAGTAAAAATTTCACCGCCGGGGAGGGATTTGGGCGTGCCGCCGATGGCGGCAACCACATCACCACCGAGACCGGGGATCCGCATCTTGAGCCCTTTCATGTCTTCCAGCGATTTAATTTCGCGGTTAAACCAGCCGCCCATTTGGACGCCGGTGTTGCCGGCCAAAAAAGGCTTGAGATTGAACTGAGCATATAACTCATCCCACAACGCCTGTCCGCCGCCATAATAAATCCAACCATTCATTTCTTGCGCGGTCAGACCAAAAGGCACCGCCGCAAAAAACTGGGTGGCCGGCGATTTGCCCTTCCAATAATATGCCGCGCCATGTCCCATTTCGGCGGTGCCTTTGGAAACCGCATCAAAGGCTTCAAAGGGCGGCACAATTTCGCCCGCACCATAAACGGTGACTGCCAATTCACCGCCCGACATATCGGTGATATATTGCGCCAGACGATTGGCTCCGGTGCCGAGACCGGGAAAGTCTTTGGGCCACGTGGTGGTCATGCGCCACTCAATTTTTTTCTTTTTGGGTGCTGCAACTGCTGCGGGTTTTTTCTCCTCTTTTTTGCCGCAAGCGGCAGCCAAGGCGGTGCCGCCCACAACTAAACCGGCGCCGATAAATTTTCTCCGTTCCATCATTTTCTCCTTTGTGATTTTTTGTAAAGTATCCACGCTTTTGCGTTAAAAATGATTATAGCAAAATGCCGCCAAATTCCATATTTCTTTAATATGATGGCGGCTAAACCATGATTGCCGATGATGATACCCCGCCATGGCATCAATCCATTCAGCCCGGCCCTTGACAACAAAAACGCGCATCCCGCAAGCAAGTGCGCGCTACAAGTCGCTTACAAATTATGGCGCGCTTGCACGTATTCCATCTCGGACAATTCCGTCCATCCCGATACGGACTTGCGAAAGTCGATAAAAGCGGAATATATTTTTTGGCTCGCCGCATCCGCTTGGGCATAGTTTCTGACGACTTCCTCGCTGGTGGTTTTGAGGGTTTTGAGCACCTCAGCGGGAAAGCGTCTGAGCTGCACATTGTGCTCATTGACGAGGGTGTTGAGTGCCGCCCCGTTGCGTGCCGTAAATTCCGCCAACACATCTGCGTTGGCGGCTTGGGTGGCCACTTCGATCACCTTTTGCAACCGCTGGGGCAAGGCGTCATATGCCGCTTTGTTGACAATAAACTCTATGGCTGGGCCTGGCTCGTGCCAGCCCGGGGAATAATAATATTGAGCCACCTTATAAAGACCAAAAGCCAAGTCAATATAGGGCCCCACCCATTCGGCGGCATCGATAGCGCCCGATTGCAAAGAGGTGAAAATTTCGCCGGCGGGGAGGAAGCGGGGGGTGCCGCCAACCGCAGCGATAACATCACCGCCCAAACCAGAGATCCGCATTTTTAGCCCCTGCATGTCGGCTAATGATTTAATTTCGCGATTAAACCAGCCGCCCATTTGGACGCCGCTGTTGCCCGCCAAAAAAGGCTTGAGATTGAACGGAGCGTATAAGTCATCCCATAGTTTTTGCCCGCCGCCATAATAAATCCACCCATTCATTTCTTGCGCGGTGAGACCAAAAGGCACGGTGGTGAAAAATTGGGTGGCCGGCGATTTACCCTTCCAATAATATGACGCGCCATGCCCCATTTCGACAGTGCCCTTAGAAACCGCATCAAAAACCCCCAAAGGCGGCACAATTTCGCCGCCGCCATGCACGGTAATTTCTAATTCACCATCCGACATATCGGTGATGCGTTGTGCCAGACGATTGGCGCCAGTGCCGAGAGCGGGCGAATCTTTGGGCCACGTGGTGGTCATGCGCCATGCAATTTTTTTCTTGGCGGGCGCTGCGGCCGGGGCGGGCTTTTGCTCCTCTTTTTTACCGCAGGCGGCAGCCAAGGTTGCACCCCCCACAACTAAGCCGGCACCAATAAATTTTCTCCGTTCCATCATTTTGTCCTTTGTGATTTTTGTAAAAAACACACACACTTTTGCACTGACCGGCATTATACCACAATGCCGCTACATGCTATCGCTCATGCTAAATCGTATTTTTTCCTCTGTGGCTCCCTTTTGTCATTTTCCATGCGCAATCTTTTGC
>JBPCWX010000162.1:0-3285 GCA_051009095.1 Gammaproteobacteria bacterium
CAACGGGGGCTTTTAATTCTGGCGTAAATTTTACCCCCAAGCGGCGAAAAAGGCGAATCGACTCCGCATGGGTCATCAGCGTCCCCGCCGATGCCGCATATAAATCGGTGCGCCAAGATGCCGTGCCGTTCACATATTCCGCCACGGTTTTGGCCTGAGAATTGGCCGCATCCATTTTGCCCCGCAGCGTCTTAAAATCCGCCAGCGTAAGATCGCTGGCGCGACATTCGGCGGCGGCACTTTTTTCTTTGGCGGCGGGCGAAAAAGGTGTTTTGCATTTGCCGGCCAGCGGTGTCGCCAAAATGTTGGTGGTGGTGTGCAAGTCATCTTGACCATGGCGGCAAATAAGTTCATGATCTTCGGTAAAAGTAACATCACACTCCAAAATCCCAGCCCCCGTGCGCGCCGCCGCGGTGTAGGATTCCACCGTATGCTCTGGAAACATCAGCGGCGCACCACGATGACCGATGGAAAACAATTTAGGCGCAAAGTCGCGATCGGCGCATGATAACAGCCTTGTCTTAAGCGGCGATTCCGGCATTTGTGAAATTAAGAAATACGGCCTGGGCCCCAATTCCACCGGAGCGGCGGCGGCAGGAAAAAGCAATACTGCCAAAATAAAAAACACCGCCCATTTCAGTGCACATAATTGATCATTGATGTGTTTCATAAAAATGCTTCATTGTTAACTAATGGATAATAAAAATTCCCGCCCTTCCGCGGCGCCCTTTGTGAGCGCCGCGGTTTTCCAGGAGATAGGTCAACCAACCAATCCGCCATCTTCCCGCGAGACGGCAACAATGCAGGAACGAGGAACGGAATCACCGCCGCCGGGAAAATGTGAGTCGCCACTTTCGCCCGGATGCTGAACCCCGACAAACATGGTTTTGCGGTCAGCACTCCAGCACAAGCCGGTGATTTCCGCCTCTTTGGGACCAACCAGAAAGCGGCGAATTTCGCCCGTTGCGGTATCGCCCAAAAGCATCTGATTGTTGCCTTGTCCGGCAAAATCGCCCGCGTTGGAATATTTGCCGTCCGTTTGAATCCACAGCCCGCCGCGTGAATCAAAAGACAAGCCATCCGGCGAGTTAAACATATTGCCCGCGTTAATGTTTTCGGAGCCGGCCTTGGCATCAGAATGCACTGTGGGATTACCCGCCAGCACAAACAAATCCCAGCGAAAATTCAACGCCGCATGGTCGCCCTCATTTGCGCGCCACCGCACAATCTGGCCATATTTATTTTCAGGCCGCGGATTTGGCCCACCGACAGGAGTGTCATCACCGCCGGCGTTGGGCTTAACGCCCCGATTTTTGTTGTTGGTGAGTGCGCAATAGGCTTCCGCCTTTTGTGGATGGGTAGCAACCCATTCCGGGCGATCCATGGTGGTGGCACCGGCCTTGGAGGCGGCTATTCTGGAATAAACACAAATTTCCGCGGCCGACATACCCGTAGTTGCCGGGGTCAGTGGCAACCAGCGTCCGCGTCCATTATGGTCAAATTTGGCGGCATATAACTGCCCGCTATCAAGCACATCTTTACCGCCCGCCTCAAAAGTTTTATCCGACACAAAGCGATAAAGAAACTCGCCGCGCTCATCATCGCCCATATACACCACCACACGCCCGTCTTGGGCCAAAGCCACGGAGGCGTTTTCATGCTTAAACCGCCCTAAGGCAGTGCGTTTTTTGGGTGTTGATGAAGGGTCGGCAGGATCTATTTCCACCACATAACCGGCGCGGTTCGACTCATGGGGATGGCGGCTAATATCAAACCGCTCATCTATCTGCCGCCAGCTATAGCCCCAGTCTTCAAGACCGACGCCGTAGCGTTGCATTTCCGGCGACACGGCAAAATTTTTATCACTGCTGGAAAAATAACCGTTAAAGTTTTCCTCACAGGCCAGATAAGTTCCCCAGGGTGTGCTGCCGTTGCCGCAATTATTCCACGTGCCCAAAGTGCGGCGACCGGTGGAATCGAAATCAGTTCGCAGCAAGGCATGACCGGCGGCGGGGCCGGTCAATTCCATCTGCGTGCTGGGCGTAATGCGGCGGTTAAACGGTGAGTCTTTAACAATCTGCCATCTGCCATTGCGCGGGGCAATTTCCATCACTGTCACCCCGTGCGCATTCATCCCCTTGCGCACATCATCATCATTTTCCGGCGCCTTGGAAGCGCGGCCACCGTTGATAATGTCCAAGTTAGCATATTCATTGTTGACGGTAATCAGCGTCCGCCCTTGGCGATAGAATATTTCCATGCCGTCTATGTTGTCGCCCAAGGCACGCGCTTGGCTTGCGGCATCACCACGCGTTTGCTGATTGAATGGCACCGCATCCGACCATAGCGGATCCCCCCATGCCGCAACCACGTGCCAGCGATACCCTGCGGGCACGGTGATGGTGTCCAACGTGTTGGCGGCGACGGGCGAAAAATCCGACAAAACAGCGGCGACGGCGGAACTCGACAAGCCGGTCGCCGTCAAAAAGGCCGCCGAACTTACGGTCACCAAACCGCCCAAAAAAGTCCGCCGCGAGATGGCTTCATCCACCACACGGTCAAACTCGGTCTCCGGCGGACGCGGGCTGTTAATTTCATCAAACTCATCAAATGAGATGTTTTGGTTTTTCATGGTGATACTCCTTGTGTAGGCTAGGTCGAAAGAAAGAAAATCGCGCCCGATGACAACCGGGCAAAGCCACCCCAAGGTGGCAAATAATGAAGCGACAAACTGATATAAAAATAACAAGGTTTTTGCAACATCGTGGCAAAAACCGCAGGCATTGCCCCTTTTGTTTTCGCCGCGCCAGAGCGCAACGCGGCGCCACGGCAACCTCCGATGGGGCGGGAAAGAATTGAGCGAAAGAAAAAGCGGCAGAAAAACCGCGATGGCTTACAAGAATTATCCAACAAAAGCAAACAGTGAAGAGAAAGGCTAACATGGATGAAACAAATTGTAAATGATTTTAGGCAAAAGTCAAGAAAAAAACAAGTTTATTTTGCGGCGGTGTGTTTTATTTAACATGTTTTATGATGGCATAAAATCGCCGCCCGCGCAATCGCTACGGCTACTGGAACATGCGGAAAAAGCAAAAGCATTGTACAATTTATACTTTATCAATAAATAACCTTTGGAAAATGATTATGAGCCGCGTACCAATAGACGACATCCGCATCACCGATATGCGGGAATTAATCCCGCCGCGCAGTTTGCTTGATGACTTGCCGGTCGACCATGACACGGCGGAACACATCGCCAACTCGCGCCAAGCCGTGGAGCGAATT
>JBPCWX010000163.1:0-5214 GCA_051009095.1 Gammaproteobacteria bacterium
TCTTAGGACAAAATGTCAATGCCTACCGCACCCACGGCGAAGACGGCGGAATAATAGATTTTGCCACGTTGCTGGAGTGCGTCTCCGCCATTCCCGGCATTGCGCGGGTGCGTTTTACGACTTCTCATCCGGTGGAATTTTCTGACCGTCTTGTCGACGCATATGCCCGCTTGCCGAAATTGCCGGACTATTTGCATTTGCCGGCGCAATCCGGCTCCGATCGGGTGTTGGCGGCCATGAAACGCGGCTACACTGCCATGGAATACAAAAGCATCATTCGCCGCGTACGCCGCGCCCGCCCCAATATCCTTATTTCCAGCGATATTATTGTGGGTTTTCCGGGTGAGAGCGAAAAAGATTTTCAACAAACTATGGCTTTGGTGGACGAGGCAAATTTTGATTTTAGTTTTAGTTTTATCTATAGCCCGCGGCCGGGCACGCCGGCGGCGACCATGACCGATGACACACCGGCGGAAGAAAAAAAATCCCGCCTTATCCGCCTGCAAAAAAAATTGGAAACCAACGGACGAACCTTCAGCGCCGCCATGGTCGGCAGTGAGCAAACGGTGCTGGTGGAAGGCATCTCCAAAAAGCGCGCCGGCGATATGCAGGGACGCGCCGGCAATAATCGGGTGGTAAATTTTCCCGCCGATAAAAGTGTTATTGGTCAATTTGTGCCGGTGCGCATCACTGCGGCAACACCGCACGCTTTGCGGGGTGAAATAATCATATGAACGGATTATCATTTGCTATCAATGAAAAAGAACAGGTTAATCTGTGTGGCCAAAAATCTGGCATATGTCCCCGCTACCGCAATAAATCAAATGACGGCAAAGCGTCTCGCGGTCAACTGGTCATTTCCCATTGATTCTCTCAGATGAGTGACACGGTCAATCTTTCCTTTCCACTGTCCGATAATGGACGGCTAAGCAATTTATGCGGTGTTATGGACGGCAACCTAGAGCATATCGCCGCCGCATATGAGGTGGATATTCGGAGACGCGGCGGGCAATTTAGCGTGCGCGGTAAATCCGCACAAGCGGCAGCCGACACCTTGGAAAAACTCTACGCCCGCGCCGCGCAAAATATTGACCTGGTTGATGTGCAACTGTGCATGGCCGCCGCCGATAATGAAACACCACCCGCGCCCAAAAAACGCCCCCGCTTGTCGGCAACACGCAACACAAGCCAAGAGGACTTTATGCAAAAAATACTGTCCCACAGTGTGACCATCTGCACCGGCCCCGCCGGCACCGGCAAAACACACATCGCCATTGCTGCCGCCTTGCACCTACTACGGCAAGACGCTTTATTGCGTTTGGTGCTAACGCGCCCGGCGGTGGAAGCGGGCGGCGAGCGCATCGGTTTTTTGCCCGGCGACATGGAACAAAAAGTCAACCCCTACTTGCGCCCCCTGCATGATATTTTGCACAAATTGCTGGGCTACAAGGAAACCGAGCGGCAAGTGGCGCGCGGGCGCATCGAGATTATTCCTCTGGCTTTTATGCGGGGGCTGACCATTGATAACGCCGTCATTATCTTGGACGAAGCACAAAACACCACTCCCGTGCAAATGAAAATGGCGTTGACCAGATTGGGAACAAGTGGGCGTTTTGTCATCACTGGCGACACTTCCCAAAGCGATTTACCGACTGCCAACGGCGGTGGTTTGGCCGACGCCAAACGGCGGCTGCACGACATCAAAGGCATCGCCATGCACCATTTTACCGCGGCCGATGTGGTGCGTCATCCCTTGGTGCGAAAAATCCTCAGCGCATATGAAAATGGCGTCTAAGTTGTCTTTATCCGTGCAATACGCTGACGACAGCGAACCTCCGCCCCGTCATCGGGTGCGCGCCTTGGTGCGTGCCGCCCTGCCCGCCGGCGGCAGCCTCACGGTGCGTTTTGTCGGCGGCGATGAGATGGCCGCACTGAATCGCGAAACACGCGGCAAAGATGGCAGCACCGATGTGCTTTCTTTTGCCTATCGCCAGCATGACGGCGGCGCGGTGGTGGGCGACATTGTCATTTGTCCGTCTGTTGCCGCCGCCGCGGCCACCGCCCAGCAAAAAAATATGATGGCGCACCTGTCGCATCTTATTGTGCATGGCGCCTTGCATTTGGCCGGTTATCGCCACCACACGGCGGCGGCGGCGGCGGCAATGGAGCGCGCTGAATGTAATATTTTGCGGCGTTTTGGCATTGATGACCCTTATTTAGCGCCATGAAAGAACGCAGCGATTGGCGGCGGTGGTTGATTAAACTGCTCGGCTTTTCCCCCGAAGACAAAGATGGTTTGTTGGAGCATTTGCGCCATTTGCAAAGCGACAACATATATTTTGACAAGCGCGAAATGGAGATGATAGAAGGCGTCTTGTCGATGGACAAATGGGAAATAGGCGATGTGATGATCGCCAAAAACGACATTATTCACTTGTCGGAAAATGATGGTTATGATTGCGCCGTCAAGGTGGTGTGTCAGCACGGCCATTCGCGCTATCCCGTGCTGTCGCCCAACGGTGAGGAAGTGGTCGGTATCTTGCTGGCCAAAGATTTACTTAAATATGTCGGCAACCCGCAAGATTTTGTCATGACCGAGGTTATGCGCAAAGCGTATCAGCAGCCGATCAGTCGGCGGCTGGATGATTTATTGGATATTTTTCTCAAAAACCGCTCACATATGATAGTGGCCATTGACGAATACGAATTAACCGCTGGGGTCGTAACGATTGAAGATGTGCTGGAAAGAATTGTCGGCGAAATAGAAGACGAATATGACACGGGAGATGATCAGCAGACCGATGCCGAGGGCAAAACAACTGTTAAGGGCGCGCTGTCGGTGGAAGAATTTAACGCGCAATTCAACGCTGAATTACCCGAAGCGGATACGATTGCCGGCTGGCTGGCGGCGGAAATGGGGCGTGTTCCCCAAGCCGGCGACAAGCACACTTCATTTGGTTTTATCTTTGAAGTGGAAAAAGCCGACGATCGGCGGGTTCATGAAATATCCGTCAAGACCGTTGCGCCTGCTCGTGAATAATCCGCCGCGCTAAGGCAGCATAAGGCAGCAGGATGATGCGCACGCCCTCTGGCCGTATCATTTGTCCAATGTCATGGCATCCACCCGATAAAAAATATAATGCCGCCGTTTTCTGTTAATTTATCGCGGCGACGTTTTGCGTGGCTGATGATTGCCGCCGTTGCCGGCGCAGTTGGTGCCTTGTCTTTTGCTCCGCTTCGCTGGTGGTGGTTTGCTCCGTTGTCATTGACCGTATTATTTTATGCAGTGGCGCAAAGCCGCAGCGCCCGTGTTGCGGCAGGTGTTGCTTTTATCTTTGGCGGCGTTTTTTTTGCCATTGGTTTGCGCTGGATTTTTGGCGCGCTCAATGGTTATATTGGGTTGCCTTTGCCGGCGGCGGCGGCGATTTTTGCCTTACTGTGTGCGGCATTGGCGTTATATCCTGCTGTTGCCGCTTATATCGCTTGGCGCATTGGCGGGTTGGGCGGGTTTGGACGGCAAACAATGGAGATGCGCACGCTTTTTGCCTTTGCTGCTTGCTGGGCGTTGGCGGAATGGTTGCGCGGCATATTATTTACTGGTTTCCCGTGGTTGGCGATTGGATATTCACAGACGGAACCTAGCCCGCTGTCGGGGTGGCTGCCGCTGCTGGGCATTGACGGTGTTAATTTGGCGGTGGCATTATTGGCGGTATTTTTTATTTTGCTAATGCGGCGAAACATGCGCACGGCGGCGGTTATGGGCATAATCTGCATTATCGGCGGCGGTTTGCTTTTGACAAAAGTGTCGTGGACCACCGGCAAGGGTCATATATCAGTGTCGCTTTTACAGGGAAATGTGCCGCAATCGCTGAAATGGCAAGCGGGCGCAGTGGAAAAAGCGATGCGCGATTATCTGAGAATGGCAAAACAGGCATCGGGGAAATTAATAATTTTGCCGGAAACGGCGCTCCCCATACGCTGGTCGGACATCCCTGCGGATTATCTGCAATCTTTGCAAGAAGCGGCTGGGGACGGCGCAATTTTGGCGGGTTTGTTTATGGAAGATAATGGCTTGCACAATGCTGCCGCAGTATTGGATAAAAACGGCATCGGGGCGGATTATCGCAAGCGTCATTTAACGCCGTACGGTGAATATTTGCCTTTTGCCGATATTTTGTCGCCCTTATTATTGGCGGCCGACATTCCCTATTTTTCTTTATCGGCGGGAAAGAAATCGGCGGCTTTACCGCTGCTAAGCACTTTTGCGGGCATATCTATTTGTTATGAAGATGCTTTTGGCGATGAATGGCGGAGTCAATTACCGGCGGCGCAGTTTTTGGTGAATATGACCAATGATGGTTGGTTTGATGGTTCGGTGATGCTGGCGCAACATCTGCAAATATCACAAGTGCGCGCGGCAGAGTTTGGCCGCTGGCTGGCGCGTGCAACCAACACTGGACTAACGGCGATAATCAATCATAAGGGCGAAATCGTAGACTATTTGCCGCCGCAAACGCAGGGCATCTTAGCCGGTGATATTGACTTGCGCATTGGTGCCACGCCGCTTGTGCGGTGGGGTATATGGCCATCCTTGTTATTATCGGCGTTATTATTGCTTGCGGTGTGGGCGGTGGGATGGCGGCGGAGTTTGCGGCAATAATGAGAAAATCGCACATTGCATAATTCCATGATACAATCCTGCCCAAACATCTGCAATCCTAATCGAGAGCAACAAATGACACAACCGCCAAAAATGCCATTAACTTCCATGAATATATCGGAGGAAAAGCGCAAGCAGCTGAAAATGCTCTTTCCCGATGCGTTTAATGAAGGCACTGGTGATTTCGAACAATTGCGAAACACACCTAACGATTTGGTGGATAAACCCAAAATTGTCGACATTTGCAATAATGGCAAAATGCTTCCCGTTACCATTAAGGAATTTGCTCGTGACTTGTACAAACAAACTGCCCCCGCCACGAACGGGGGGATACTTGCTGACGGCGAAGAGCAAGATTCGCTGTGGGGTCTGATTGGTGCCGGGGATGTTGCCCCCAAAATCAACGCGACACAAGCCGACAAAACCCGTTTTTACATTCCACAGCACACAAAAAACCATTTTCAGCTGCACAATCGCCGCTACATTGGCAGCAAATACAAATTGATAAATTGGATTTTTTCCGTCATTGAAAAAGAATGCAAGGGACAGTCTTT
>JBPCWX010000164.1:0-5598 GCA_051009095.1 Gammaproteobacteria bacterium
GGAACTCACCCCGCCGCAACCGCCAACCAATGACACCATTCATCTTTCGCGCCGCCCCATAAAACGGCGCACCTAAGCAATTCCCTCAGCCAGCGGCGGCATTTTATTATTCGCCTAAATAGCGAGAAGCACATGTTGCATCATATACGCTCCCTGATTGAAAATTATGGACGAAAAGAAAATCTCCACCGCTCTCAGATTTTAGCTTCTTAATGCCATTGTGCCTAATAACAACCGTTCTGTGAGATTTACCTTTAAATAATATATACACTTTCGTTCCCACATTGGGCAGCGTATATCCAGAAACCTCAAGTCCTCTTCCTCCGGTAATAATGGAACTTTTGAAACTGGCTGATGATTTTGGACAATCGTCAAGAGTCGGATTAAACACACCAGAGCCACAATAATATTTGCCGTCTATAACCTTAGCATCTACAACTGCTAATACATCCAATTCAGGCCTAGGGTTCATATTTACAACAACATAATGATGTCCCCCATACGATATTACTTGTGAACCTGATAGTCTGGTTACCTTATAGTATTGCCCGTTGTAATATACGTTTTTATTCACGAGAGAGTTATTATTGGAAACAGATGATATGTATAATTGTGCATTTTCACCCAAAAACATTTTGGTATTACTATCCTTATCAGGGCATCTATTTACCAAAACTATTCTTGGGTCATTTGGGTCATTAAAAGCATTAATCGGCCCAACAACAGTAGCAGGGGCTTTAAAATGCCATACAGGATACCCTGCCGCTTCATCATACCAACTCGCCGCCGTACCACCGTCATTTATCTCATATGACTTGTCATTTTTAACGACATATATATGTGAAGGTCGGTCTAAGGTGTTTGGATTGTTTACAAATAAATCATCATTAAATTTCCTTGCCACGAAAAAAAGCTGAGTCTTATATGATGGCCCTTCGGGAAAGAAATCAAAAGCCTCAGTTTCATATCCCCATTTGGTTGCTGTAAATTCAGGAATTGGAGACACAACCGTTACCGATGGGACTATGGCAACCGCTACCAATGGAACTATAATGACGGTAATCGCCGCCGTCGCCGCTAGATCGACATATCCCGTGTTTAGTATCGAAAACTCATCGCGCACTTCCACCATAGCGGTTATGGTGGCGCCAACAGTAATCCCCGACCGCAGCATCAAAGTGCCGCCCTCCACGCTAAAATTCTCGGCGTCATCGCCCACCACATTCCACGCGGCGCGCGTTTGAATGTTGTTTACCCGCAAAGTTAATAATGGAATATCACCCTCGGCCAGCGGCCGGCGAATCTGAGAAGGGGGGTCAATGATTAGCGTATCTTCCGCCAAGGCACTCGGCACAAAGGCAAAAGCCCCCAGCAACCATGTTATTTTGCATATCGTTATGCAAAAAACGGGGGGGGGGGGGGTAAAATTTTAGACAATCCGCCCCGCTTGACCAAGGCAGTCAAAGCGTTAAAACACCCCCACATCAGCGGCAATTTTTTCATAGTTAAAATCATACCAAAAATTAGTCCAAAAATAAATTATTCTACACATTTAATTGGCAGTCATCAAATAATCACCATAATTTATTCCCCCAAAAATTAAGACAAAAGGCAAAGAGATTGATAGAATAAGGGTTTTTACTCAACCAAAACATGGAGGCTTTTATGCTGATTGACATCGCCCACGCGCAAGCAGCAGCAGAATCACAATCAGGTGGCATTTTGGCCAGCTTTCTGCCGCTCTTGCTAATCATTGTTATTTTTTATTTGCTGCTCATTCGTCCGCAGCAAAAACGCGCCAAAGCGCATCGCACGATGCTGGAGGCTCTCGCGGTTGGCGATGAAGTCGTCACCAATGGCGGGATTTTTGGCAAAGTGCTCAGGATAGCCGACAGCGCCGTAATCCTCAACACCGGCAAAACCGAAATCGCCATCCAAAAACAATCCGTCCAAGCCCTGCTGCCCGCCGGCTCCATTGATAAGCTATAAGACGCCATGCTCCGTTTTCCCCTTTGGAAGCATGCCCTGGTCGCCGCAGTCATAATCGCCGCCGGCGTCTATGCCCTGCCCTCCGCTTATTCCAAATCGCCCGTCATCCAAATTCGCGCCGCCGGCAATGCTGCGGTTAATGCTGAAACCTTGGACCAAACCCGAGACGCCTTAGCCGCCGCCGCACTCACCCCCGCAAGTTTGGCACTGGAAGGAGGCGCGATTTATGCCTTATTTGATGAAGCCGAAGACCAAGTCGCCGCCCGCGCCGTCATCGCCGATGCCTTGGGCAATAAATATGTCGCCGCCTATAACACCCTCAGCACCGCTCCCCAATGGCTGCGCACGGTGGGCGCCAAACCATTGGCATTAGGGCTGGACTTGCGCGGCGGGGTATTTTTTCTATTACAAGTGGATTTGGACTTTGCCGCGCAAAAACGGCTCAACGGCATTATCGGCGAAATGAGAAAATCTCTTGCCGACCTCGGCGCCAAAGTCATCAGCGAAAATGACGCCATTGTGGTGGAAACTTCCGCCGCCACCGCCGACCGCGTGCAAGCCATTGTTGCCGACAGATTCGCGGACTTGGAGCTGTCAGACGAAGCGGCGACCTCCATGCGCTTTGTCTTATCGGACGATGCGAAAGATGAAATCACCGACTTAACCATGCGGCAAAACTTGCAAACACTGCGCAATCGGGTGGATGAATTGGGCGTCGCCGAGCCCGTCATCACCCGCCAAGGCGAGTCGCGCATCGCCGTGCAGCTACCCGGTGTGCAAGACACGGCACAAGCCAAAAAAGTGCTGGGGCGCACCGCCGCCTTGGAATTGCGCGGTGTTGATGAAAGCCGCACCGCATCAAACGCCATGATTCGCCGCGCCAAAAAAGGTCGCCCGCCGGCCGGCACAGAATTATTTTATGACCGAGACGGGCAGCCGCTGTTATTGGAGCGCGAGGTTGTTATCAGCGGCGAAAACATCACCGATGCCCGCCCCAGTTATGACCAAAACAATCGACCGGCGGTGCATATCTCTTTGGATTCGACCGGCGCCGAAAAAATCAAACGCTACACGCGCCCGCGGGTAGGGCAGCAGTTAGCCATTTTGCTACGCGACCGCAACAGCGCCGAAATCATCAGCGCGCCGGTAATCAATGAGGAGCTTTATGCCAACTTCCAAATTCATGGGCGCATGTCGGCGAATGAGGCGGCGGAATTATCTTTGCTGCTGCGCTCTGGCGCTTTGGCGGCGCCGCTGCAAGTGGTTGAAGAGCGCACCGTCGGCCCCTCATTGGGCGCCGACAATATCCGCCGCGGCATCAATTCCGTCATCGGTGGTTTTTTGGCGATTGCGCTTTTTATCGCCGCCTATTACGCTCTTTTTGGCATTATCTCAGTGGGCGCATTGCTGGGCAATTTACTCATGCTAACGGCATTATTGGCCATTGCCGGGGCGACTTTAACCCTGCCCGGCTTGGCTGGCTTTGCCCTGACGCTGGGCATGGCGATTGATGCCAATGTCCTAATTAACGAGCGCATTCGCGAGGAAGTCGACGCCGGCAAGTCGGCGCTGGCTTCCATCCAAACCGGTTATGAGCGCGCTTTCACCACCATTTTGGACTCTAACCTAACGACTTTAATTGCCGGCGTCGCCTTGTTTGCCTTTGGCTCTGGCCCAGTGCGCGGCTTTGCCGTGGTCTTGTGTTTTGGCATTTTAACTTCCATGTTTTCGGCGGTGCAAGGCTCCCGTTCTTTGGTCAATCTTTCTTTTGAACGGCGGCGCGCCAAAAAACTGCCCTTGGGGTTGCGGCTGTTGAATCTAAAAAGAGTGTTGCCGCTGATGAAATATCGGCGGTGGACGGGTTTGCTGTCGGCGACGTTGCTCTTGATTTGCATCGGCTCTTTGGGCACTCAGGGATTAAACTTTGGCATTGACTTTACCGGGGGAACGGTGATTGAAACCTCCTTTGAGCGTCCGCCGGCCATTGCGCGCGTGCGGCAGGCGATGACTGACATCGGTCTAACCGAGGCTCCCATTCAGCAAAGCGGCGATGGTTTGCTCATCATCAAGGCGCCCCCGACAGATGAAAGCGCGGAGTTATCTTCGCGCGTGCTGGCGGCATTGCAAAAGATTGACGACAGTGCCGTGCTACGACGGTTGGAATATGTTGGTCCACAAGTAAGCGATGAATTATTTTTAGCGGGGGCGCTGGCTTTGCTGTGCGTGGTGGCTGGGATTATGCTGTATTTATCGCTGCGCTTCAAGTGGCGCATGGCGGTGGGCGCCATTGTTGCCAACTTGCACGATGTGGTTTTTATCTTGGGCTTATTTTCCATCTTTCAGTGGGAGTTTAATTTACCGGTGCTGGCGGCGATCTTGGCAATTTTGGGTTATTCGGTGAATGAGTCCGTGGTTATTTTTGACCGCGTCCGCGAGAATTTTCGCGCACAGCGGCGGGCCAATGATGCGGCGGGAATATTGGACTTATCCATTACCCAGACTTGGGCGCGCACCATTATCACTCACGGGTCGACGCAATTAGCGGTTTTATCCATGCTCTTTTTTGGTGGTGACGCGCTATTTTTATTTGCCTTGGCGTTAACCGTGGGGATTTTTTCCAGCATTTATTCATCCGTGCTTATTGGCGGCCCCATTGCTTTACGCTTGGGCATGACGCGGGATGATTTTCTCATCAAAGAAACCCCCAAAGCCGACAATCCAGCAGGCGCAGTGGTTTGATCTTGGCAGCCGCCTAGCCTGCTCCGCAGGACGGTGTATCTTGCGGTATATAACACACCTTGATGAGGCAACGGATATGGTAACCGGCGGCAATACATGCGTCTAAAAAATATGCAACCTCGCCGCTTGCTCCGCCATGGCAGATGGCACAAGGAGCAACATTAAAGAAAAACCGCCACTTCAAGCGGCGGTGTTCCAGCAGTGTCATACCATCAAAAATATGCGCTTTGCGGTCATAGTACGGTCATGGTAACCATCACTTCAAGCGGGGGTGTTCCCGGTGTTGTGGGACCATCATAATCATCATCAATCAGCAAACGCACAACATATTCAAGCGAATTAACCTCGGAATCGCTTTCATATGACAGCAAATATCGCCCGCCACCATCATCAGCTATCGTAAATTTCGCCCCCGCCGACAGCGGCGGCGTCACGTTAGCAATAGTAAAATAACCGCCGCCGTCAAACATCTTGCCCCCAGACACCGACAGCGTGGCAAAGTCGGCATAGACAGATTGTCCTGCCTCCACTACCACCGATGTCGGCTGAATGGACGCAGTCAAGGCATCACCCACAATCACCGTGGCGATCACTGCAAACTCTTGTGCGGCATCCGCATTGCGCACTTCCATTGTCAGCGTATAAGTATTTGCCGACAAATTATCAAGGGTAATCGCACCACTTTGGGCGTTAATGTCAAACCCGCTCACTGGCGGATTGAGCGTATATATATTGTCCTCATCAGCAGTCGCCAATAACCGCCCCAAAATCCCGCTTTCACCGGCAAATGTTTGGCTGAGGAAATCTGGCGATAATTGCGCACTGAGCGATACCGCCCAAATGGTAATTTCTATATCTGCCGTCGCCGGT
>JBPCWX010000165.1:0-7454 GCA_051009095.1 Gammaproteobacteria bacterium
CCCCATTTGGTCGCTATCGCCGGGGCCAAAGGCGCGCCGATGATAATGCCGATGCCGGTGAGCGCGCCCAATAATCCAATGATGGTGGAAGATTCGCCGCGCGCCTCCAAAGTTAGCGTGAGCAGCGGCAATGACAATGAAATGGTGCAGGCAAACACCGTCAAACTGGCAATCGCGCTCGCCGCCTGCCACAATGAATGGCGGTTCATTGACGCCTCATCATATGCAAAAGATGTCGGGTATTCACCGTTTTAATTGGGCGCGCTGTGGCAAATATCGGCTGAATGCGATTTGCAAAAATTTCGCCCGCACATGGCTATTGTTTTTTGGGCAGCATGCGCCCCATGTTTTCGCCGCCGCAAATGTGGGTGTGAAAATGCGGCACTTCCTGATTCGCATCTGCGCCGTGATTGGAAATGAGGCGATAACCGTTTTCTTCCAGGCCGGCGCGCCGCGCCACTTCGCCAAGGTCGCGGAGATAACCGACCACTTCTTCCGCCTCAGCGCGCGCGCTAAAATCGGCAAATGACGAATAGGCGCCTTTGGGAATGACTAAAATATGAATCGCCGCCTGTGGGCTGATGTCGTAAAACGCCAGCGAATAATCGCTTTCATAAAATTTGTCGCAGGGAATTTCGCCCCGCAAAATTTTGGCGAATATGTTGTCATGGTCATAGGTCATTTTATGCTCCTTTTGTCGGCATGGCTCGCCGCACTTCGATATTATCAAGCAGCCGTGTTTTGCCTAACTTGGCCGCCGTTAAAACGGCAATTTCTTCGCCACTCGGCGCGCCCAAAGTGTGGGCATCCCGCGCCTCCACATAATCCACCACAAAACCATCCGCCGTCAAGGTCGCCGCCGCTGTTGCGGCTGCCTGCTGCGGCAAAGCGCCGCCGACAATTTGCGCCGCCGCTTGTTTGAGTGTTTGCGGCAATAAAACGGCGCGCCGTCTTTCGTCAGGGCTAAGATAGGCGTTGCGCGAACTGAGCGCCAAGCCGTCTCGGTCGCGGATGATGGGGGCGGCAATAATGCCAATGGGATAATTTAATTGCGCGGTCATCAGGCGAATCAGGTGTAATTGCTGTAAATCTTTTTTGCCAAAAATCGCCGTTTGCGGGCGGGTGCAGTTGAACAATTTGCACACTGCCGCCGCCACTCCCTCGAAGAAACCGGGGCGGCTATGCCCGCACAACTCGCCGGCCAGCGGCGGCAGGGAAATTCCCACCGTTTGTTTTTGCGGATACATTTCTTGGTCATCGGGAGCAAAAATAATGTCGGCTAAACCCGATAATTTTTCGCAGTCCGCTTCCAGCTGCCGCGGATAATCGGCAAAATCTTCATCGGCGCCAAATTGCAGGGGATTGACATAAATGCTGACTATTTGAATATCAGCCAAGGTGCGCCCCAATCGCGCCAGCGATAAATGCCCTTCGTGCAAAGCCCCCATGGTCGGCGTTAGGACAATCTGCCCCGCCGAAGGCAAAAGTCGCTGCAAATCGGCGATGTGCCGCACTATTTTGGGCACGGTATTAAAAAGAATTTTCGGCGGCAGGAAACGTGCCGTTTTTGACGGCGCGCACATAATGGGCGACTGCTTCTTGGACACTGGCGGCGTCTGCCATAAAGTTTTTTACAATTTTTTTCGGCGCGCCCGGCGATAGTCCCAGCATGTCATGCAGCACCAGCACTTGACCATCACAAGCGGCACCGCTGCCGATGCCGATGGTGGCGGCGGTGATGTCGGCGGTGATGTCGGCGGCGAGGGCGGATGGGATCATTTCCAGCACCATCAGCGATGCGCCCGCTTGCTCCATGCTATGGGCATCGGCGCGCACCCGCTCGGCAGAGTCGCCGCGTCCTTGCACTTTATAACCCCCTTGCATCCGCACCCATTGCGGCATCAGCCCAACATGCGCGCACACCGGCACCCCGCGCTCGGTGAGGAATCGCACCGTGGGGGCGAATGTTTCGCCGCCTTCTATTTTGACCATGGACGCGCCCGCCGCCAGGAGTTTGGCGGCGGCGGCAAAAGCGCGCTCTGGCGATGATTGAAATGAGCCAAAAGGCATGTCGCCGATGATGACTGCTTGCGGCGCCCCGGCGCGGACGCAGCGGATATGATAGGCGACTTCCGCAAGTCGCACCGATAGCGTGTCCGTTGCGCCTTGCACCACCATTCCCAGCGAATCGCCGACTAATAACGCGTCGACACCAACATCGGCCAACAGGCGCGCAAAAGTGGCATCGTACGCCGTGAGGACAGCGATTTTTTTGCCCTCGGCTTTCATCCGCAACAATTCTACAAAGGTTTTATATTGCACCGCAAAATTTTAATGCAAAAGGGTGGCAAATAGCAAATTTATCGCAATAATTTTTTTGTTATATCTTGTAAAACATTGTAAAATTCGCGGAGTGATGAGTCGTCTTCTTAATTAGTTATTGTCTTTGGCAGCATTTATGGCAATCGTTTTGCTTGGCGCCATTGCCCCGCACTTTGCGGTGGCAGCAAGCGATAATCAACCTTTGCAAGACCTTTTATCGCCACCCTATTCATTATTACACTGGCGGGGATTTTCCCGCTAAATGAGGCAATAACATGGCATCTGGAATAGATAAATCCCGAAAACAAGACCATTTGGTCGGCATCATATCCATCGTGGCGGCGGTGCAGATTATTTCGTTTTCGGATGTCGCCGCGAAGTATTTGTCGATGACATTGCCTCTTTTGGTGGTGCTATGGGGGCGTTTCTTTTTTCATGCGTTGTTCACCGGGGCTTATGTTGGGTTCAAATATGGGTGGCGGGCGTGGAACCCGACGGTGTCGAGGATTTTGTTGGCACGGGGAGCGGCACTGTTTTTGGCGGTCGGGTTATTGTATGCGACCATTCAACGAATTCCTCTCACCACAGGGCTGACTTTGTGGTTTATAGAGCCGTTTGTTTTGACATTGCTTTGTTATTTCTTTTTGAAGGAAAAAATTAGCAGGGTGCAGTGGGCGGCGATTGCGGTTGGTTTTGTCGGAGTGGTGATTGCGATAAAGCCGGTGGTTGCCCCCTTTGATGTGGCGTATATAACCGGTTTGGGCTCCGGGGTATTTTATGCGGTGTTTTTGTTTTTGACACGGTATATTGAGGAAGAGACGCCGCCGATTGTGTCGGTTTTTCACACCGGATTAGTTGGGGCGGCGGTGGCTTCGGTGATTGTGTTTTTCAGTTGGCGGACGCCCGTGGTTTGGGAATGGGGTTTGCTGATGTTCGCCGGCGGCGTGGCGGCGATAGCGCATATTTTTATTATTAAGTCGTTTGAGAAAACGGACGCTTCGGTGATTGCGCCCTATACTTATAGCGAGATTGTAATGGCGGCGATTTTGGGGTATTTGGTTTTTGGCGACCGGCCGGATAGTTGGCTGGTGGTCGGGTGCGGGCTGATTGTGGCGTCCGGGATTATCGTCGGGCGGCATAAAGTGGATAAATAATCCGCGATGTTTTGCCGCTTAACCGTCGCGCGTTGCTTGCATCAAATCCAAATCGCCAGCCACAACATATAATGTAGCGGCGACGAGTGATAAATTTTAACGCAGAGAACAAACCGTTTTTAACGACCTTAGCCGCTTAATCATATGGCCGCTGTCGGCTTGTGGAATCGCGATGATAAAATATGATGTTGGCGGTGGGCGGCTGAGAGATGGCGGCTGATGATGCCGCCGCTATTTAATTTCTATCTCCACAAAAACAAGTTCTTCGCTACCAGCATTCACTACATTGTGTTCCACGCCGGCGCTGCGAAAATAGCACTTTCCCGCCGTTAGCGATGCCGTCTCGGTGCCGTCTTTTGCTTCCAACAGTAATTCGCCGTCTGTTTGCGGGACGATGACATAGTCATATTCATGGCGATGCCAGCCAGTTTCTGCATGTGGAGCAAAACGCCAAACCGTCACCGTGGTTCGGGCATTATCGATTTGTGTTTCGGGCCGTGCCTGAGGGCGAGTCGTCATGCCCCGTCCACTGCTGCGGTTAATTGCGGCAATAAGTCAAATAAATCGCCGACTAAGCCAAAATCCGCCACTTCGAAAATGGGGGCGTCCGCGTCTTTGTTAATCGCCACAATGCACTTGGAGTCGCGGATGCCGGCCAGATGCTGAATCGCGCCTGAGATGCCAATGGCAATATATAAATCGGGCGCAACAATTTTGCCGGTTTGTCCCACTTGATAATCATTGGGCACATAGCCTTCATCAACCGCCGCCCGCGATGCTCCCACGGCCGCCCCCAGTTTGTCCGCCAATTCTTCCAATAACTTAAAATTATCCGCACTTCCCACCCCACGCCCGCCCGCCACCACCACGCGCGCCGTGGTGAGTTCCGGACGCTCCAAAGCCGACACTTTGTCGCCGACAAAAGATGACAAGCCCGCATCGTCTCCGCCGCCAAGGTCAGTGATGGGGGCGGGCGAGTCCGCTTCTTGCAAGGTCGGCTCAAAAGCGGTTGCCCGTATGGATAAAAATTTTACCGCATCGGAGCATCGCACGGTGGCCAGCGCATTGCCGGCATATATGGGGCGGACAAAAGTGTCATCGCTTTCAATGCTTATCACCTCGCTGAGCATCTGGCTGTCCGCCAATGCCGCCGCCCGCGGCAGCCACGCCCGCGACAAGGTGCCGGCCGCCATAATGACATGAGAGGCGCCGGCGGCTTGCTCGGTGATAAGAGGGGCGCAATTTTCCGCCAAACCGTGTTCAAGCGCAACATTTATCGCCAAGCGCACGGCGGCTAAACCCGGCGCTGTCGCAACTTTTTCGGCAACGGCGCGACTGTCGGCACCGCCAATGACCAACGCTTCAATATTCCCGCCCAACTGTTTGGCGGCGGTTAGCGCGCTGCGAAAATTATCCCGCGGCGCGTGCCCATCGTGTTCAACCACAATTAAAACGGTCATGACAACACCTTCGCTTCCTCGCGCAATGCGCTGAGTAATTCATTGACATCAGCCACCCGCCGTCCCGCTGGGCGCGGGGGAGGTTCGCTAACTTTAATGGTGGTCAGACGGGGTGAGGCGTCCACGCCCAAATCTGACGGCGTCAATTCTTCCATCGGCTTGCGTCTGGCTTTCATAATGTTTGGCAAGGTGGCATAACGCGGTTGGTTTAACCGTAAATCGGCAGTGAGAATACATGGCGTTTTTACGCTGGTGGTGATAATGCCGTTATCCATTTCCGAGTCCGCCTTCACCCAATCGCCCTCCAATTTTGCCCCTGATAAAAATAGCCCTTGTCCCCAGCCCAATAGCGCCGCCGTCATTTGCCCCGTTTGATTAAAGTCGCCGTCCGCCGCCTGCTTGCCCATCCAAATGATCCCGGGCTCTTCGCGGCGGGCAATGGCGGCGATAATTTTTGCCGTTGTCAGCGGCTCAGACGGCATCTCGGTTTTGACTAAAATGGCGCGATCCGCCCCCATCGCCAAAGCCATTCGCAAGGTTTCCGCACAATCCGCCCCGCCCACTGACAAAGCGATAACTTCTGTTGCGTTCCCGCTGTCTTGCCAGCGTAACGCTTCTTCCAAGGCGTTTTCGCAAAATGGATTCATCGCCATTTTGACCTCCGCTTTTTCCACATCTAAGCCATCTGCGCGCACCCGCACCTTAACATATGGGTCAATAACGCGCTTAACTGTGACAAGTATTTTCATCTTGTTTCCCTGTGAGGTTTATAAATAATGAAATATTAAAGCAAATTTTGTTAAAAAGTTGACATTTTTCCACTTTTTAATATTTTTATTGACTATTTAGTTAATAAGTTTTATTTTTAGATATAATTTAGTTAATCATTTTATATTGACCTAATTAACAAAGAGGAGTATGGTTTTGGTTCACAAGAATGGCGAGCGAGGGAAAACTGATAAAGCGGACGACATGCGTGACCGTCTTATTGACGCGACCATTGAGTCCATTTATCAGCATGGTTTTTCTGACACCACGGTAGCGAAAATTAGCGAGCTGGCCGAGGTGTCTTCGGCCACTGTGCATCATCATTTCACCCGCAAAGAAGATTTATTGGAGAAAACCATGTGGGTGCTGCTGGATCAGATGCACCGTCGGGTGGTGCAAGGATGTGGCGAGGCGGAAGGACCCCGGGGCAAATTGTGGGCGGTCATTGAATCTGTTTTGGGTGAGGAACAAAGCAATGATAAGGCGGCGAATGTATGGCTGGCTTTTTGGGTGGAGGCTGAGCATTATGAGGCATTACAGCGGGTCCGCAACATTTACACCCGCCGTTTGTACAGCAATGTCCGCAGTTATTTGCGGCAGGTTTTTCAAGAAGTGGGAGCAGTTAGCCCCGATGAGCGCGCCGAATATGGCACCTTGATGATTGTTTCTATCTTGCACGGTTCGTGGCTCAGTTTCACACTCAAAGAAGAAGCGGCGCAAGATCTGGAGCATTGTCGCCTGATGGTGTGGGAGTGCTTGGAAATGCTATTGTCGCGGACGCGTGAAAAATTGATAGATGATAAGGGCGTGGTGGCGACCTCGGCGCGGTTGCTTAGCGATGTCAGTGTCGAAGTGATTCAATCCGATATGGGCAAAATTGATGAATGGCATACTTATCTTAATGCCGATTCACGGGTTTTTGTGCCGCATTTTCGCGGGGCCAAGACCGCCGAAAATGTCCGCGCTGCGGCAAAAATTTTAGACCACGGACTGATGCCGGTGGCGCACATTTCAGCGCGCAATGTGGCCGATGAAAACGAGTTGGAGCGCATTGTCGCCGGTTATACGGGCGTGGGGGTGCGCGAGTTTTTATTGCTTGGTGGCGGTGAAAATCCACCGCTGGGAAAATTCAGCAACGCTTTGCAACTGTTGCAAACTGGGGTTTTGCAACGCCATAAAACGTCGCGGGTGGGTTTTGCCGGACATCCCGAAAATCACCCCGACCAGTCGCGAGAGGTGATGCGGCAAGCGCTCAAAGAAAAATTACAATGCGCCGCTGATGGTGGTTTGAATATTTTTATTGCCACGCAATTTTGCTTTGCCGTCACGCCATATTTGGAATTTTTGGACTGGTTAAAGGCGGAGCGCATATCGGTGCCGGTGCGATTAGGCTTGGCGGGGCGGGTGAATGCCAAAAAACTGCTCAAGTTTGCGACCTTGTGCGGCATCGGTCGTTCCATCAGTTTTTTTCGGCGGCAGTTTGGCAAGACACTGGGGCTGGTCAATTTTTCGCCGGAAGGAATCATGGCGGAATTGGCGGGGCGCATTGCCGTGCGCCGTTATGACTTTCCGGTTAGCCTGCATTTTTACCCCTTTGGGGCGGTGCGAGAAACTTTGGCGGTGATCGCCGAGGCACAGCTTGACGGTGTCTTGGAGACTGACCAACATACTTCATCATAAAACAACACAAAAAGGAGCGACATGATGTCTATTAAAAACCTCAATGATGCTGGTGCCACTTGGCCAGCCG
>JBPCWX010000166.1:0-4981 GCA_051009095.1 Gammaproteobacteria bacterium
GGTTAACATTGGCATAAAAACCGTATTCCCGCGGTTGCAGACGATTCCACGTGGACTTGGGAAAATAATCGGTGAAGACAATGCGCACCATTGCTTTGGCAGATTTAAATCCATATTTCCACGGCACCATAATGCGCATCGGCGCACCGTTTTGGGTGGGTATTTTTTCGCCATACATGCCAAACACCATCAGCGTAAGCGGGTGCATCGCCTCATCTAAACGCAAGGCCTCGGTATAGGGCCAAGGCAAAGAACGGTTAGCGTCTTCTGGAAACAACTTATCGGGATTGAACGTAATAAACTTAACACATTTGCAGTTCGGCGACGGCTCCACCGCATCCACCAGCGCTTTGAAGGGAATGCCTAACCAAGGAATAACCATCGACCACGCTTCCACGCAGCGCAGGCGATAGACACGCTCTTCCATGGGAGCCAGTTTGGCCAAGTCGTCGACATCAAAAACCCGTGGTTTATTAACCGCCCCGCTCACTTCAATCTGCCAAGGTTGCGGCTGATACAAGTGGGCATTTTCGGCGGGGTCTTCTTTTTGCCGACCCAGCTCATAAAAATTGTTATAGGCTTGCGCCTTTTTTTGGGGGGTGAGTTCATCATAACCGCGGGCGGCCATGGAATAGTCGGGATTTACCTTAGCCGCAAGCGGCTCACCAGCGCGTGCAGATGACAGCGGCAGCGCCGGCGATAAAGCGGTAATCCCCATCGCCGCCAGCAAGCGGCGGCGATTATCATAAAAATGACGCGGTGTAATTTCAGACGAACGATAGCGCGGTGGCTTGTGAATAAACATGAGATTCTCCCTGCTGTGGTTTTAATAAAAGTTAAATATATCACAAAAACAGGAAATTGCCCCTCATCACTGCGGTCATGCACACACGCCGGCGGCGCGAATAGTGCTAACATTTTTTTGTTCGGTCGGCGGCATGGCGGTGCCATAAAACTCTTCCACCGTCCGCAAATAATCGCAATGCCGCTGCTGCCGCAAATAAAAATTTAACGCCACCGGCAAAGCCGGGTTGCCGACCTCCGGCTTGGCCCGCAAAGCCTGGCGCAGGGCTCTTTCATAATCCGCATTTTCACCGTGCAGGGCGCCAAGCAACCGGGCGCGATAATAATGCACAAACACCCGATCCTCTTCCGGAAAAAGCGGGTCGGACGTTGGCTCAAATTCATTAAGCCACGTCAAATCTTCACGCATCCTGGCTGTTGTCATTTTTTGGTTGAGTAATGTTTCACCGCCGCCAATAACGCGAAAATAATTATTGCCCCGCGCGCGCTCCAGCGCCGCCTCCCACGCCGCCCCGATGTCCTCACCGCGTAGCCGCGCCAAATTAGCAGCGCGCGCTATGCGGTATTCGGTTAAATAATACTGCTGCCGCGACCATTCATCGCGGATGTTTTGATAGGCTCCCAAATTTTGGCTAAACCACGATAAAACCTCATCATTAGGCGTAAACCTTTCACCGCCGTCTGTGTTTAATTGCCAAAAAAAGCCGGTAAAATCCGCCCCTCGTCCATCATCGGAAAAAGTTTTTTGGTGTTTCCAATTCACATACACCGGGCGCTCCTGCTGACCCACAAACTGGCGCAATGCCTGATTTTTTTGCGGCGCATGCGTATAGGGCGAAAATAATCTGTTGCCATATGCCATGCCGTCCGTTTCGTACAATTCCACATCGGGGCGGATATTCTCAACAAAGCGCATATAGCCGACTGGCGCATCCCAATCGCCGCTGATAAACAACACCGCGTTTTCGGCCACGCTTTCCAGCTTGGCGCGTGCCAATTCATGCCCCCAATGATCATCATGGCGATTATTTTTGTGCCAATGCACCGACAAAGGCAAAAGCACCGTCACCAATGCAACCATGGAATTGACCGCTACCGCCGGTAATCTTGTGCCAAGCGCCGCCGCCACTGTATGCGCCCCAAAAGCCAGCCAAATCGCCATCATTCCATATGCGGGCAAATAAAACACATTGTAGCCGTGAAGACTGATATAAGTCGCCTTTTGCCCGAGCAACAAAGAAATAGCCCCAGCAACAACAACAAAAACCGCCGCTGTCGCCACCAACAATCGCCGCCGCTGCAGCCCCATAACCACCGCCCCCAAAACCGCCAGCAAAAAACCAAACGGGGTGAATTGCCACCAAACATCATCGGCAAAAGCCAATAAAATTTCCGCCTTGTTTTCCCAATCCATATACTGACTGTCGGCACTGGCATAACCCCGCCGCAAAACGTGGTTTAAAAATCCATTCCAGCCATCAATGGAACCGGCAAAATTAGCAAGCACATCACTGTGCGAACGCCACACCATCCACCCATATGGCGGCACCACCGCAGCGCCAAACAATCCCGCACAAAGCGGCAAGCGCGCCACCACATCGCGCCAATAAGGAATAATCAGCAGCACCAAACCCAACACTCCCATCATAATCAGTGGCCAATGATTCGCCAAACTCAGCCCCAAAACAAATGCCGCCGCCGCCAATTCGCGCCCGCCATTCCGCCTTTCGGCGCGCCGTCTTGCATATTGCAAACACAAAGCCATTGTCGTAAAATACAAAAAGGTGTTTAGGGTGTAAACTTCGGCGATTATCGCCTGCGACCAAAAAGCTTCGGACACCCCAAAGGTCAAGGCACCGACCGCAGCAAACAATCGCCCGGGGAGTATTTGGGCGATAACCGCATACAAGGCGGCGCTCGTCAAAGCGGCGGCAAAACCACTAAACAGATGCGCCTTAAACGCCGCGGTGCCGCCGGGCCACAAATGATAAAACAAACCGCCCAACAAGGAATAAAGCGGATAGCCCGGCGGTTGGGAAATGCCAAAGGCATGCAAGCTGGCGATAAAAATCGGGTCATCTTCCAGCCCGACTCCGGGCAAGGCGGTGTAGGCGTACAGAATAAACAGCGCCACCGCGATTGCCGCCATAATCGGCGCTTCTTGTCGCCAGTTGCGGGCAATGAGAATGGACGGCACGTTTTTCTGCCGCCGCTGTTTTGGGGGCGGACGATTTTTAGCCATCTAACGAATCGCAGAGAAAGCCAAGATGCCGGCAACAAGCCCTAAATGACAATGTGTAGGGCAATCCAGGGAATGATATTAAACACATATACGGTGATCTTAAAAAACGCCATGCCACAATAATGTGCGACATCAAACTGCTCCGCCGATAATTTAAACCAACGGCCGTGAAGACTGTGTATACACTTGCGGCACCACACAAATGCACCAAACCAAAACAACAAAAGGATGATATTAATCAAAGAACACCAACCCAGTACAGTGCGAATGTCAATGAGAGTTTCCATATTTTTGCTCCTTATCGCTATGGCAATTTGCCAATGATAATTATAATATAATCATTAATGAGTATGGTCCACCACGCGCTCAACATTGAGCAAAAAACGCGCCTGGTCAACATCAAATTTTACTGAGGCAAGCGAAAAAAAAGCTTTTCGCCGGCACGCAGCACGGTAATATTGCGTAAAAACTCCGGCAACACTCCGGTCTCCGACACTTCCAGGGGCGGCACGCCATTCACCTGCAAAACAATATCGCCGGGTAAAAGCCCCAAAACAGCGGCGGGAGTGCCCGGCCAAATGCGCGAAACCAGCATAACCGGCTTGCTGTCAGGGCGAAAATCTAAAATCTCATCCTGCAAACGCTCCGATATAGGGCGCACCTCTGCACCTATCGCATTATCCTCCGACACCGGTGACGGCGACACAAAATATGCCAGTGAGCGGCGTATCGCCCCCGCCCGCACCGCAAAACCAATCCCCTGCGGCGTTGCCGCCGGATGACTCGCAAACAAGGCGCTGTTGATGCCCACCAATTCGCCCTCGGTGTTGGTCAGGGCTCCTCCCGAACTACCCGGATTAATGGCCGCATCGGTTTGAATAAAATCCTCCGCCAAGGTAAGCCCCAAACTTTTGCGGCCGACGGCGCTCACAATTCCCATGGACGCCGAGCGTTGCAGGCCAAAAGGGTTGCCAATCGCAAACACCACATCACCCTGCCGCAAATCATCATCATCGGCAAAAACAATGGAAGGCAAAAAAGTCGCCTCCGGAACGCGCAAAACCGCTAAATCAATGTCAGGATCCACACCCACCACTTCCGCCAAATGACGGTCGCCGCCCGCATCCACTTCAATCGCCGCCATATTAGCGATAAGATGATAATTCGTCAAAATGTATCCGCCCACAATAACGCCGGAACCGATGCTGGAATTGGACGGCGGTAAATCCGCTGCGCGCCGACCATACACCCCCACCACAGACGGCAACACCTGCGCCAAAGTGTCGGCATATGATGCTTGCGGCGGCCGCCAAAATAACTGCCACACCAAAGTAGCAGCGCTCAATATCGCCACCGCCTGCGCAAAAAGCAGCCACCAAGATTTAAATGACTTCATCACCTATTCCATCTTCCACCAGTCGCCGATAGATTTCGGCATCCGTTGCGCCTTCTGTGCCAAAAGCCAACACGCGGCTATCCGCCTGCAAATTCAAGGCCTGCCGCAAAGCATCATTTGCCGCCGCCGCCAATAAGCCCGCCACCCCGGCGGCACCCGATTCGCCGCTTTCAACATTCTGACGCGCCAGCAAGCGCATCGCCGGCGAGATTAACTTATCTTCAATAGTTATAAAATCGTGTGCCCCCGCCTGCAAAATATTCCAAGCCAGCAGAGACGGCTCCCCGCAGCTCAGCCCCGCCATAATTGTTTCTTGTTTAACCTCAACAAATGTCAATTTTTGTCGCCGCGCGCTTTGCCACAAACAATCGGCCCAGGCCGGTTCAACAATAATCAGGCGCGGGCGATAAGCGGCAAGATTCTGCCACCATCGCGCGCCCACCGCCGCCGCCAATCCACCCACCCCGCCCTGCACAAAAACGTGCGTCAAGGGTTGGTCCCCCGGCAGTTGCGCAGCAATTTCATCAACCATAAGCGTA
>JBPCWX010000167.1:0-2320 GCA_051009095.1 Gammaproteobacteria bacterium
GAAAAATATTGGCAACTGCATTGCGATTATGGTCAAGCCTTACAAGGCCGGTCGGTGTTTCAAATTCAAGGCGGGAGAGCGCGGTGCGCAATTTTTCGCCGCCATCCGACAAATCACCGCCGACTTCATTGAGCGCCAAAAGTGCCGCTTTGGTGTTGACGTAGTAGGCGTGCGCAAAAAGAGACGGGGACGGAAAGCCGTCGGGAAACGCTTCTTTATACCGCATGACAAACGATTCCCAACTCGGATTATCCCACGTGTCGGCGATCGGTCCCGCAGACGGCGTACCCGCTACAAATTTACGGGTGCGCCCCTTGGCACCAAGAACTGATTGGTCCAAGTGATGGAGCCGCCGATAATCGGCAGGTCGCCGCCGGACTGCTCGTATTGGGTAAGAAAATTTACCGCATCGGCACCACCCAGCGCAACATATATGGCGTCAATATCATCCGGCAACGCGGCGATCACGGAGGAATAATCTTTGTTGCCAATGGGCGTCCAGAATTTTTGCGGCACTCGTCCGCCCGCATTACAAAACGGCAACATAAATCCCTGCACTTGAGTGTATGGAAATGAATAATCCTCGGCAATGACCGCGACATTCCGATACCCTTTGACATGATAGGCATATTCGCCGAGCCCCGCCATCCACTGCGCACCGTCGGTGGAAAAACGGAAAAAATTCGGCGCCGAGTCGCGTAATGTTGTGTCTTGTGCGGCTGACGAGCCGTTTAAGAAAGTGACGCGCGGCTTGGTTTTCGCGTAATCTTTGAGCGCCAGCCCCTCCGAGCCGGACAAGGGACCAATGAGGATTTGCACTTCATCCTGTTCCACCAATTTTCTGGCGGCACGTATCGCGCTGTCGGGCGAAGCATCGGAAGAGCCGGTGATGAGTTCAATTTTTTTATCGCCGGCGGAATAATTAAATTCACGCAGCGCGAGTTCCACGCCTCGCATGCCGTCTTCTCCCAGCACAGTAAATGCACCCTCAAGCGTAGCCAATCCGCCCATTTTAATAACATGATTGTCGGCCACACTGGGAGCAGTGCAGCCAATGGCTACGGTAAGAGCGAGAATAATATTTTTATTGCATACAGCCATGGGAATTTCTCCTATCATTTGACAACAAGTAAAAAGTATATTACTATAAAAATGCTTCTGTTCCAAGTTTTATTGCCATTTCTAATAAAATATTGCTAAAAAGGAACAAGCTATTCTAATTTTTCATAAATTGTCGCATGTTTCCGGGTCGTGTGCCTGTTCAACAGTGCGTTAATTCGCTGCCCGATTCCAAGCAGTCCGTCCGGCGACCAGAACACAACCATCAGAAACACTGCGCCGATGACCATGTTAAATCGCTCCCGGTCAATCAAGTCTATCGCAAAATTTTCAAGTAGCACAAAAAGAACGGCGCCGAGATAGGGGCCGGCAGGATTGCTCAAACCGCCGAGCACCGCAATGACCAGAATATCCAGAGCAATATCGACTCCGACCGAACCGGGAGAAATGCGGCCATTGAACCAGACTAATAGAATACCGGCGGTGGAGGCAATCCAGCCGGCAAAAAAATACGCAGCGATACGGTGTGCTCTTACATGAAACCCCAGCGCCTCCATTCGCCGGGGATTGTCGCGAATCGCCTGCAAAGACAAACCGAAAGGGGAACGCGAGACATAATAGACCGTGAAATACCAGAATGCGGCCAGCATAAGAGCAAGGTAGTAAAACGGCTTTGGATCGCGCCAGTATATGCCCATGACCGTCGGCGGCGCAATTTCCGCAAAGCCGCTGAATCCGTTGAAAATAGAATAGTTTTGGCGCACAAAGTAAAAGAAGGCGACCGCCACCGCCAACGTAATCATAATGGTGTATATACCTTCGGTGCGTAAGGCAAGTGCGCCTATTAACATGCCGATAACTGCACCAACCGTAATGGCCGCAGGAATCACACACCACAACGGCCAGTTGAGTCCCGTGCCAATGCTGTTAGACCCTAAAATAGCGGTCATATAGCCGGCAATTCCGGCAACGGTGAGTTGCGCCAAACTCACCATGCCGCCGTAGCCGGCCAGCACCATCAGCGACAGCGCGATAGTGCCAAGCACCAGAGAATATGCGCCAATTTGCAACGTGAAAAAATCCGACACCACCCACGGATAAGCAACAAGCGCCACCGGCACGGTCATTTTCGACATTGCCGTTAATTTTATAAATCCGCGGTGCTCAGGCATTTCGCACCCCGAATATTCCCCGCGGCCGCCAAGCCAGCATCACCGCCATAATTACGAATGTAAGCACCACGCCATATGTCGGAAAATAT
>JBPCWX010000168.1:0-2438 GCA_051009095.1 Gammaproteobacteria bacterium
GTGCCGGGTGGTTTGGAGGTTACATCATAGACCACGCGGTTAATGCCGCGCACCTCATTGATGATGCGGGTAGAAACCTTGCCTAAAAAATCATGTTCAAAGGGGTAATAATCAGCCGTCATGCCATCGCTTGAGGTGACGGCACGCAACGCGCAGACATAATCATAGGTGCGGGCATCGCCCATAACGCCCACACTGCGCACTGGCAACAACACCGCAAAAGCCTGCCAAATCTCATCATACAGCCCCGCTTTCGCAATGGCTTGCAGATAAATCGCATCGGCTTGGCGCAAAATATCCAGTTTTTCGGGCGTTATCGCGCCGGGAATACGAATCGCCAAACCCGGACCGGGAAACGGATGCCGCCTGATAAAATCTTCGGGCAAGCCCAGCTCGCGCCCCAAAGCGCGCACTTCATCTTTGAATAAATCGCGCAATGGCTCAACCAGTTGCATATTCATGCGTTGCGGCAAGCCACCCACATTATGATGACTTTTAATGGTGACCCCCGCCTTGCCAACAGACGACACGCTTTCAATAATATCGGGATACAACGTGCCTTGCGCCAAAAAATCTGCGCCGCCAATATTTTTGGCCTCGCTCTCAAATACATCAATAAAACTGCTGCCGATAATTTTGCGCTTTTGTTCGGGGTCGTCCACGCTCGCCAGCTTGTCCAAAAACACCGCGCTGGCATCTTTATGTATCAGGCGGATATTGAAATGGTCGCGGAACAAACCCACCACCTGCTCGCTTTCGCCAGCACGCATAAGCCCCGTATCCACATAAACACAAGTCAGTTGCGCGCCAATCGCCTCGTGCAACAACACCGCCACCACCGAACTATCCACGCCACCTGATAGCCCACAAATAACCCGCCCATCGCCAACTTGAGCGCGAATATCGGCCAGTGCTTTTTTGCGAAAATTGGCCATTGTCCAATTTTGGACGCAACCCGCGATTTTATGGGTAAAATTTTCCAGCAATTTTGCGCCATCGGGCGTATGCACCACTTCGGGGTGAAATTGCACCCCATAAATTTTGCGCGTTTCATCGGCAATGGCCGCGTAAGGCGCGTTATCGCTGGTGGCAATCACGCTAAACCCATCGGGCAAAGCCGTCACGCGGTCGGCATGGCTCATCCATACAGGGATTTTTTTGCCTTTTGCGGCAATGCCATCAAATAGCGGGCTATCTTGTGTGAGCGTCAAATCAGCGCGGCCAAATTCACGCGCCTGTGATGGAGCAACCGCCCCGCCCAACTGCGCACATAGCACCTGCTGGCCATAGCAAATGCCCAATATCGGCAAGCCGCTTTGCAACAGCCTATCGGCCAGTCGCGGCGTATCGGCATCGCCCACACTATTGGGGCCGCCTGATAAAATAAGCGCGGCGGGTTTCATATTGGCCGACATCGCAATAAATTTTTCTTCCGCCGCATGAAAAGGCGCGATTTCACAATAAATGCCGCTTTCACGAATACGGCGGGCGATGAGCTGCGTTACTTGCGAACCGAAATCAACAATCAACACGCTATCCATCAATTATTCCTTATTTTTAGGAGGGTTAGTTTGTTTGAACAAATCTAAAGCGGCTTGCAATTTATTGGCCGCCGCACATGACTGGCCGCAAATGGTGCGTAAATTTTTCAAACTGGTCTCGGCTTGTTCCAAATTATTCACCGCCAGCGCAATATCGCCCTGCAAATTAAGCGCGGCTATATTTTCGGGGTTGAGCTGTAGCCCGATATGTAGCAAATGCAAGCTTTGTTCATTATTGCCTTTGGCCTGTTGCGCCCGCGCCTTCACCCAATAGGCTTTTACATTGCTTGGGTCGGCGGTGAGTGCCAGATTAGCCAACTCATCAGCTCTATCAATGTTAGAGGCAATATTGGCGGCAATGTTAGAGTCAATCTCATCGCCTTGCAGAGCTTGTTCGGCCTCGTCCACCAGCTGGCTCGCCAATGCGCGATATTGTTTTGAGGCGGCATAGGCTGGCGCAACACTCAGCAATGGGGTGCACATTATTAAAAACAAGAAAAGTCGTATCATCATTAGTTTTTGCCTGATCCCGGATAATTTGGTGCCTCGCGTGTAATGCTCACATCATGCACATGGCTTTCGGTTAGCGAGGCCGATGTCATGCGAATAAAGCTGGCGCGTTTGTGCAATGCATCAATGGTGGCCGAGCCTGTATAGCCCATTGCGGCACGCAAGCCACCAACCAATTGATGCACAATTTGCGCCACAGCTCCCTTATAGGGAATACGCCCCTCCACGCCTTCTGGCACCAGCTTATGCGTATCATCAATATCTTGCTGAAAATAGCGGTCTGCCGAGCCACGCGCCATCGCCCCCACCGAGCCCATGCCCCGAAACGGCTTATAGCTTCGCCCTTGATATAAAAACACTTCGCCGGGGCTTTCATCAGTGCCAGCC
>JBPCWX010000169.1:0-13365 GCA_051009095.1 Gammaproteobacteria bacterium
AGACAACATCACGATTTCGGTGGACCTGATCACGCCGATTGCGATGGATCAGGGTCTTCGGTTTGCGATCCGCGAAGGGGGCCGGACCGTCGGCGCCGGCGTGGTCGCAGATATCACCGAGTAGGAAGCTGGTTCGTGACGAAGGCCAGTAGCTCAATTGGTAGAGCATCGGTCTCCAAAACCGAGGGTTGGGGGTTCAAGTCCCTCTTGGCCTGCCGGTAGACGCCATGACATCACTTGAGAAAGCAAAATTATGGTCGGCGGCGATCTTGGTTATCGCCTCGGTGTATGTGGCCGGCTATGAGATTGACAGCGGGCAGACTGTGGCTCGTTTGGGTGTGTTATTTGGCGGGCTGGCTTTGGCTGGGGCCTTGGTGGTGTTTTCGGATTCGGGGCGCATTTTTTGGGATTTTGCCCGCGCTGCCGGTGTAGAATTGAGGAAGGTTATTTGGCCAACGCGTCAAGAGACGGCACGCATGACCGGGGTGGTGGTTTTGCTGGTCACAGTGATTATGTTATTTTTATGGGTGGTGGATTTTATTCTTAGCAATATGTTAGAGATTGTGGCAGGATGACTGAAGCGACGGCAAATGCAGTGGCGGATAAAAAATGGTACGCCGTACAGGTTTTGGTGGGCTTCGAGAAAGTTGTCCGAGAAAATCTGCAAGAGCGCATCGAGCAGCATGGGCTGCAAGAGCGTTTTGGCGGTATTTTGCTGCCGGTAGAAAAAACTTTGGAAATACGCAACGGTAAAAAAAAGGAAGTTGAGCGTAAATTGTATCCCGGTTATTTGTTTTTGGAAATGTCGATGGCTCCCGACACTTGGCATTTGGTGCGCCGCACGCGACGGGTGGGTGGATTTATATCCGGCACCAATGATGCTCCATCGCCGCTGCACATTGATGTGGTGGATAAAATCCGCCAACAGATGCAAGACAGTATCGATAAAGGGCCAGTGATGCGGGCGCAATTTACAGTGGGCGAGCAAGTGCGCGTCAAAGACGGGCCATTCAGCGATTTTTCAGGTTCTGTGGATGCGGTCAATTTAGAGCGGAACCGATTGACGGTGCTGGTGATGGTATTCGGCCGTTCCACGCCGGTGGAATTGGATTTTAATCAAGTGGACAAAATATAGGAAGCGGGCGATGAGTAAAAAAGTGGTTGGTTTAATCAAATTGCAAGTGCCGGCGGGAGCGGCAACGCCGGCGCCGCCTATTGGGCCGGCACTGGGGCAGCGCGGGTTAAACATTCAAGATTTTTGCAAATCTTTTAACGCGGCGACGGAAAGCGGCGAAAAAGGCGTGCCCTTGCCGGTTATCATTACCTGCTACGAAGATCGGACTTTTTCTTTTGTGGTTAAAAAGCCGCCGATGTCGGTTTTGATTCGCAAGTCGCTGGGGCTAGACAAAGGGAGCGGTAAGCCGCATTTGGACAAGGTGGGTAAATTAACCCGCGCGGCAGCCGAGGACATTGCCCAAGAAAAAATGCCCGATTTAAACACGGAAAATTTGGACGCTGCAGTGCGCGAAGTTGCAGGTACGGCACGCAGCATGGGCGTGGAAACGGAGTTTTGAGATGGCTAAGATAGGAAAACGATTGCAGGCATTAAAAGACACCACAGGTGCAGCCGAAGCTTTGCAAAATTTAGACGAGGCGGTAGCGGCGGTGGTTGGCGGCAGCGGTGTTAAATTTGACGAGACTATTGACGTTGCTGTGCGTTTGGGCATAGATCCCAAAAAATCCGATCAGGCAGTGCGCGGGGCGGTGGTGTTGCCCGCCGGTACGGGCAAAACAGTGCGCGTAGCGGTTGTTGCCGATGAAGCGGGAGCGCAGGCAGCTCTTGATGCCGGCGCCGATAAGGCGGGGTTGGAAGATTTGATAGAGGAAATTAAAGGCGGGAAAACCGATTTTGATGTTCTTATTGCGACGCCAGCAGCGATGCGATTGTTGGCACCAATCGGGAAAATTCTGGGGCCGCGCGGTCTGATGCCCAATCCCAAGACGGGGACGGTGAATGCCGATACTGCGATTGCAGTAAAAAATGCCAAAGCGGGTCAGGTGCGCTATCGTGCCGATAAGGGCGGCATTGTGCATGCGCCGGTGGGCAAAGCCTCTTTTGCCCCGGCTGACTTAAAGCGTAATATTGAGAGTTTGCTCGATTCAATCAAGCGTGCCAAACCGGCATCCAGTAAGGGAGTGTATTTGCGCCAGTTGTCTCTGTCCGCGACGATGGGGGTGGCGGTGGCGGTTGATATTGCCACTTACCGATGAAAGGGCGAGTCATGAATCATCATATAATAACAAGGAGGGTGCGATGCTGACGCGGGAGAAAAAAAGTCATGTCGTGGAAGATATGCGGGAGCGGCTGGCGAGTGCCCAGGTGGTTTTGCTGGCCGAAAATGCCGGTTTGTCGGCGGCGCAAATGACTAATTTTCGCCGGGCCATTAAAGGCGCCGGTGGTGTGGCGAGTGCTCGGGTGGTCAAAAACACCTTGGCGAAGATTGCCATGCGTGGCGGTCAATTTGAAGCATTAGGCGAGAATTTGTCGGGACCACTGGTTTTTGGCGTTGCCGAAGATCCGGTGGTTTTGGCCAAAGTGTTTTCGCAAACGGCGAAAAACAGCGATAAATTTATTTTACGCGGCGGTGCCTTGGCGAGTGGTGAAATGTTGAATGTGGCCGATGTGGGCTCTTTGGCGACCATTCCCAGCCGTGACCAGTTGCTGGCCAATTTGGTTGGCACCATGCAGGCGCCGATCACTGGTTTTGTGCGCACGCTGGCGGCGGTGCCCAGTGGTTTTGTGCGGCTATTGGCGGCAGTGCAAAAGCAGGCGGCGGATAAAAATTAACAGCCAATTTTTTCAATCACAGGAGACCTATAGCAATGAACAAAACAGAAATCATGGATGCCATCGCTTCAATGTCGGTTTTGGAGTTATCCGAACTTATTAAAGACATGGAAGAAAAATTTGGTGTTTCTGCGGCGGCGCCGGCGGCGGTTGCCGCCGCCCCTGCCGCGGATGCACCGGCGGCCGAAGAAAAAACACAATTTGATGTGGTGTTGTCAAGTTTTGGCGACAATAAAGTGGCTGTCATTAAGACGGTGCGGACACTGACCGGTTTGGGGCTGAAAGAGGCCAAGGAATTGGTGGAAAGTGCTCCTAAGCCGGTTAAAGAAGGGATTGCCAAAGGCGAGGCAGAGGAAGCCGCCAAACAACTGCAAGAAGCCGGCGCCACTTGCGAGGTTAAGTAATAACATTTGCGCTCGCGCCCAGTCCCCACCCAGTGCGGGTGGGGGATTCTTGTTTTGTTAATTACCCCGAGGTTTCCAGATGAGTTTGACTTACAATGAAAAAAAACGCCCTCGTCGCTCTTTTTCTTCGCAGCAAGTGAAGACCGAGGTGCCGTCGCTGTTGCAGTTGCAAAAAACATCATATGCCGCTTTTTTGCAAGAAGACACGCCCCCAGACCAGCGCGAGTCGCGCGGTTTGCAAAACGCCTTTCAATCGGTGTTTCCGATTGTATCGAGCTCCGGTGCGGTGGAGATGAGGTTTCACCAATATAAATTATCCGACCCCCGTTATACGGTGCATGAGTGCAAGCAGCGCGGGCTGACTTATCAGGCGGCGGTTTATGCCGATATTGACATGATCATCCGCGACAAAAAGGGTGGCAGCATCAAAGAACAAAAAAGTGAACCCGTGTTTATGGGGGATTTGCCCTTGATGACGGTGGATGGCTCTTTTGTCATCAACGGCACCGAGCGTGTGGTGGTGTCGCAGCTGCACCGTTCACCGGGGGTGCTTTTTGAGCATGATGCGGGGCGTAACACCACCACCGGCAAATATTTGTACAGCGCTCGAATTATTCCGTACGTCGGCTCGTGGGTGGATTTTGAATATGACAAGCGCGATATTTTATATTTTCGCATTGATCGACGCCGCAAAATGCCGGTGACGATTTTACTCAAGGCGCTGGGATATTCCAAAGACCAGATTTTGCGTGAATTTTATGACTTTGAAGACTTTCGCATAGGCAAAGAAAAAGAGTCCGCGACGTACCGTTTGCGTGGTAGTTTCTTGCGTAATGTGGCCCTGCCTTTTGACATTTGCGGCAAAGGCGGCAGGGTGCTGGTGGCCAAAGCGCACCGGGTTAAAAAGATGGATTTGACCAGACTTGAAGCATTGGAGGATTCTTATCATCCGGCACCAGACACCTTTTTAGTTGGGCGGCGTTTGGCGGCGGATGTGTATGCCAAAGAAGGGGATTTGAAGGGCGAGCTAATCGCTAAGGCCAATGCCGAAATTGATGAGGGATTACTGGCTCATTTGCGCGAGGCGGGTGTGGATAAATTGCAAACGCTGTATACCAATGAGTTTGATTGCGGGCCTTTTATCGCCCAAACTTTGGCGTTGGATGAAAAACTGGATGAGGAGATGTCGCGCACGGCGATCTATCGCATGCTGCGTCCCGGCGATCCGCCTAACAGCGAAGTGGTCAATAATTATTTGGACACGATTTTATACGACCCTGCTGCATATGACATGTCGAAAGTGGGGCGGATGAAATTTAACCGCCGTTTATATCCTTCCCGGCCGCCTATGGAATATCGCGTTTTGCTGCGTGAAGAAGTGGTGCGTTTTAACAAAACGCGCACTGAAGCGGCAGTGGGATCCTTGGTTAAGTCGGGATGCTTTGCCGACCGCGATGCAGCGGCGGCTTTTTTGGTATATGGGCGGCAATATAATGTCAAACGGGCCTTGGTCGAAAATTTGACGCGTGAGGAGGCGGATAAAATAGTTGCGGCTTTGGGCGCCGCGGCGCCGAGTGAGGTCATCCCGCAAACTACGCTGTCGCGTGCCGACATTCTGAGGGTGGTCAAATATTTGGTGGATTTGCGCAACGGCAAGGAAAAAACGGATGATATTGACAATCTGTCTAACCGTCGGGTGCGGGCAGTTGGTGAGTTTATTGAAAATCATTTTCGCCAGGGTTTGCAACGGGTTAACCGTGCGGTGCGCGATCGCTTGTCGCGCGCCGAGACCGATGGGTTGATGCCGCATAATCTGATTAGCGCCAAGGCCATCAGTTCGTCGGTGTCGGAATTTTTTAACGGCAATCAATTATCGCAATTTATGGATCAGACTAATCCACTGTCCGAAATTACCCATAAACGGCGGGTGTCGGCTTTTGGTGTTGGAGGGCTCAATCGTGACCGTGTCGGCTTTGAAGTGCGCGATGTTCATCCTTCTCATTATGGGCGCCTGTGCCCCATTGAAACACCCGAAGGTCCCAATATTGGATTGATTAATTCCATGGCGCTGTATGCCGATGTTAACCAGTACGGCTTTTTGCAAACGCCATATGTGGTGGTCAAGGATGGCGCCGTAACCGATGAAATTAAACGCTTGTCAGCCATTGATGAGAGCGGCTGTGTGATCGCTCAGGCGACCAGCAAACGAGATAAAAAAGGCCGCTTTAGCGAGGAATTGGTGTCGGCGCGGCAGGACGGCGAATATATTCTTTCTGATCCCAAAGATGTGGATTATATGGATGTTGCGCCATCACAAATTTCTTCGGTTGCCGCGTCAATGATTCCCTTTTTGGAGCATGATGACGCCAATCGCGCTTTGATGGGGTCTAACATGCAGCGTCAAGGGGTGCCGTGCATTAAGCCGGAGAAACCTTTGGTGGGCACGGGGGTGGAGCGTTTGGTGGTGCAAGATTCTGGCTCGGCGCTGTGTGCGACGCGTGGCGGTGTGGTCCATTATGTGGATGGTAACCGCATTGCGGTGCGCGTTAATGACCAAGAGACCGAAGCCGGCGAAAGCGGTGTTGATATTTATAACCTCAGCCGCCATACGCGCTCCAATCAAAATACGGATATTCACCACCGCCCGATTGTGCGCGAAGGCGACATGATTGCCGCCGGCGATATTATTGCTGACGGTTCTTGCACCGATTTGGGCGAGATGGCGCTGGGACAAAATTTGCTGGTGGCATTTTTGCCGTGGAATGGCTATAACTTTGAGGACTCTATTTTGATCTCCGAGCGGGTGGTTTCCGATCAGCGTTTTTCTTCCATTCATATCATTGAAGAAGTGGTTCATGCCCGCAGCACCCAGCTGGGTGCTGAAGAAATTACCCGCGATATTCCGCATCAATCAGAATCATCATTGGCCAATTTGGATGAAGAAGGGATTATTCATGTTGGCGTCGATGTGAAGCCGGGCGACATTTTAGTCGGCAAAATCACGCCCAAAGGCGAGCGTCAATTAACGCCCGAAGAAAAATTATTGCAGGCGGTGTTTGGCGAAAAAGCGGCTGATGTGAAAGACACCTCATTACGGATGCCGCCCGGAGCATCGGGGGTGGTGATTGATGTAAAAGTTTTTAATGGCGAAGACGCAAACCGCAAAAAGAAAAAGGATGCGGCACCGGCTGATGCCGGCAAACGGGCCAGCGACATTCAAGAAAGCGAAATTAAAGAATACATGCGTGATCAAGCCGCGGCATTGCGGATTATGGAAGAGGATGCGGTGGTGCGTGCGGTTGCTTTGCTGAGTGGTCATAAAAATGTTGCCACTGTGGGGGCGCTCAAAAAAGGAACGGTTATCGGAGCGGCGGCAGATGGCATGAAAGTGGACGATTGGCTGAGGGTTCGCGTGGCGGACGAAAAAATCAACGGTCAGATTGAAGCGTTGGAGCAATGGCTGGCGACGGTGCGTGAAAATCAGAAAGTGGAACTGAAAAACCACAAGAAAAAAATTGTGGACGGACACAATTTGCCGCAGGGGATTATCAAAACCATTAAAGTGTATATCGCCATTAAGCGTCATTTGCAGGTCGGCGATAAAATGGCGGGACGGCATGGCAACAAAGGCGTGGTGTCGCGCATTGTGCCGGTGGAGAGTATGCCCTATTTGGCGGACGGCACGGTGGTGGATGTGGTATTGAGCCCCCTGGGGGTGCCGTCACGGATGAATGTGGGGCAGATTTTGGAGACGCATTTGGGGCTGGCGGCGCGCGGTTTGGGGGTCAAAATTGGCGCCATGCTGCAAACGGAGCGCGAGGAATCGCTGTCATCATTGCGCTCTTTTCTGGCGCAGGTTTTTCAAGGTGACGCCCGTTTTGATGAGTCTCAGCTCAGCGACGATGAAGTTCTGGAAACGGCCACCAACCTAAAAGAAGGTGTGCCTTTTGCCACCCCGATTTTTGACGGGGCGAGCGAGGGTGATATTGGGCGCATGCTGGCTTTGGCGGGGTTGTCCAGCAACGGTCAAATGACACTGTACGATGGTCACACCGGTGAGCCTTTTGAGCGGCCGGTGACGGTGGGCTGCATGTACATGCTGAAACTTCATCATTTGGTGGATGAGAAATTGCACGCCCGGTCCACTGGTCCCTATTCATTGGTTACTCAGCAGCCGTTGGGCGGCAAGGCGCAGCGCGGGGGACAGCGGTTTGGCGAGATGGAGGTGTGGGCTTTGGAGGCGTACGGTGCGGCTTATACATTGTGCGAGATGCTTACGGTTAAATCGGACGACATTCAATGGCGGACGAAGATGTTTGAGGGCATCACCGAGGGAGACCTAAAGCTCAAAAGCGGCGTTCCTGAATCGTTTAGGGTTCTGAAGCAGGAAATCCGCGCCTTGGGCATTGATATGAGTTTTGAATAACGGGAGTCATCATGCAAAAATCACACACTTTCGGCATTTTGGAAATTGACAATAAGGAAAATAGTTTTTCCTCTATTGCCCTGACGCTGGCGTCACCGGACAAAATTCGCTCGTGGTCGTTCGGTGAAGTCAAAATGCCGGAGACCATCAACTATCGCACCTTTCGTCCCGAAGTCAGCGGGCTTTTTTGCGCCAAGATTTTTGGCCCGATGAAAGATTATGAATGTTTGTGCGGTAAATATAAACGCATGAAATTTCGCGGCGTGGTGTGCGAGAAATGCGGCGTGGAAGTGACTCTGGCGCGGGTGCGGCGCGAACGCATGGGGCATATCAATTTGGCTTGTCCGGTGGCGCACATACTCTTTTTCAAGGCGCTGCCGTCTCGCATTGGCTTGGTGCTGGATTTGACCATGCGCGATATTGAACGCATTTTGTATTTTGAGGCATATGTGGTTATTGACCCTGGCCGGGTGGCCGATTTTGAGCGCGGGCAGATATTAACAGTGGAAGAATATCAGCAGCGAGTGGAAGCGCATCGCGGAGATTTTAAGGCCGGCATCGGCGCCGAAGGGGTGCGTGATTATCTGTGCGAAATTGACCTTGACGAAGAAGCGAAGATTTTGCGTGAAGAATTGGGCGGTCATAATTCTGAGACGCGGCGCAAAAAAATCTACAAACGCTTAAAAATTATTGAAAGTTTTCGGCGCTCCAAGCTGCGTCCAGAGTGGATGATGCTGGATGCGCTGCCGGTGATGCCGCCCGATTTGCGCCCGCTGGTGCAGCTGGAAGGTGGGCGTTTTACCACGTCTGACTTGAACGATTTGTATCGGCGCGTGATTAACCGCAACAACCGTCTGAAGCGGCTGATGGATTTGGGCGCGCCGGAGGTGATTATCAACAATGAAAAGCGAATGCTGCAAGAGTCGGTGGATTCGCTGCTGGACAATGGACGGCGCGGCAAGCCGGCAGTGGGCTCCAACCGCCGCCCGCTGAAATCTGTCGCCGACATCATCAAAGGAAAATCGGGGCGCTTTCGCCAAAATCTATTGGGCAAGCGGGTGGATTTTTCGGGGCGGTCAGTGATTGTTGTTGGTCCTGAATTAAAATTACATCAATGCGGCTTGCCCAAGCAGATGGCGTTGAATCTGTTTCGCCCTTATGTTTTTAACAAATTGATTGCGCATGGTTATGCGTCCAGTGTCAAGCAGGCGCGGACGATGGTGGAAAGCGCTGATGCACAGGTTTGGGCGGTGCTGGATGAAGTGATCTCACAGCATCCGGTGATGCTCAACCGCGCCCCGACCCTGCATCGCCTGGGGGTGCAGGCTTTTGAGCCGGTGCTGATTGAGGGCAAAGCGATTCAGTTGCATCCGCTGGTGTGTGTGGCGTTTAATGCCGATTTTGATGGCGATCAAATGGCGGTGCATGTTCCCTTGTCGGTGGAGGCGCAGGCGGAGGCGCGGGTGCTGATGTTGTCATCCAACAATATCTTAGCCCCAGCCAACGGCGAGCCGATTATTGTGCCCACGCAAGATGTGGTGCTGGGGATGTATTATGCCACCCGTGAGCGGGCTGGCGCCCGGGGCAGCGGCATGAGATTTGCTGATGTTTCCGAAGTGGAGCGCGCCTTGACCGCCGACGTGGTGGAATTACAAACGCCCATTGAACTGGTGATGGGACGGCATGAACTGTTGGGTGGTGAACAAGATGACCCCAGCGTGACACTAAAAGAATTGGTCAAAACCACCGTGGGGCGCGCCTTGATTAAAAACTTTTTGCCGGCTAAGCTGCCTTTTACGATGATTAATCGAGTGCTGAAAAAGCGCGACATTACCAAACTGATTAAGGACAGTTTTCGCGAATGCGGACAGCGCGAAACGGTCATTTTTTGCGACCGTCTGATGCGCTTTGGTTTTAATAAAGCGACGCGCGCCGGTATATCGGTGTGTATGGAAGATATGATTATTCCCTCCCGCAAGTCCGACATTATCGCCGAAACGGAAAGCAAAATCCGCGAAACGCGTCAGCAGTATCAAACCGGTTTGCTGACCGAGGATGAACGTTACAACAAGTCAGTGGATTTGTGGGATAAGGCGGGGGAGACAGTCAGCCGCGTTATGATGGAAAGTATTTCGCAGGAACCGGGCGAGCAGGCGGCGGCTGAGATGCAAGAGTCCTTTAATTCCATTTATATGATGGCGGACTCGGGAGCGCGCGGCTCAGAGACGCAAATTAAGCAGCTGGCGGGGATGCGCGGCTTGATGACGCGCCCCGATGGGCGCATTATGGAAAATGCCATTACCGCCAATTTCCGTGAAGGTTTGTCGGTGTTGCAGTATTTTATTTCCACGCATGGCGCCCGTAAAGGATTGTCGGATACCGCGCTTAAGACGGCTAATTCCGGCTATTTAACGCGCCGTTTGGTGGATGTGACGCAGGACATTGTCATCAGCGCTGAAGATTGCGGCTCTACGGATGGCATTATGCTGCGCGCTTTGCTCAAAGACGGCGAAGAAGTGGTCGCTCTCAAAGACCGCATTTGGGGGCGGGTGTTAGCCGCCAGCGTCAAGCACCCGCAAACCGCCAAAGTGATTTATCCGGCGGGCACTTATTTAACCGAAAAAGAAACCAACGATATTACCGAGGCGGGGGTGGATGAAGTGTCGGTGCGAAGCCCGGTGACTTGTCGCCGCCGTTACGGTTTATGCGCGAAGTGTTATGGGCGCGATTTGGGGCGGGACGGCGTGGTGCAGCTGGGCGAGGCGGTTGGCGTGGTGGCGGCACAATCCATCGGGGAGCCGGGGACGCAGCTGACCATGCGGACTTTTCACATTGGTGGGGCGGCGTCTCGCGAGGTGGTGTCGCGCGAGGTGGTATCCCGCAATGCCGGGGTGGTGAGGTTTTCTAATGCTGCGCGTTATGTGGCCAATGCCGAGGGTGACTTAAAAGTGGTGTCGCGCGGTGGTGAATTGGTTATTCAAGAAAAAAACGGGCGTGAGCGCGAACGCTATCGCCTGCAATATGGACAAACGCTGAAAGTGAAGGATGGCGAGGAGATAAAAGCGGGACAAGTGCTGGCGCAACGCGATCATATGACGCGCGAAATTATCGCCGAATATGAGGGTGTCGCCAAATTGGAAAACATTGAAATGGGTGTTAATGCGCGGGAGCAAACCGATGAGTTGACCGGCATGTCAGTGATTACCATTACCGAAAACAAACATGGCGCCAAAAAAGCCAAGCAGCCGCAGATGAAATTTATCGACAAAAATGACGAGGATGTAAAAGTCCCCGGCACGGGGGTGGCGGTAACGATTGCTTTGCAGCCAGGGGCAACGCTGTCCGTGCGCCACGACCAAGCAATTCGCATCGGCGATGTGATTGCGCGGATGCCGCAAAAAGCCGCAAAAAGCCGCGACATTACCGGGGGGCTGCCGCGCGTGGCGGAATTGTTTGAGGCGCGCACACCCAAGGAGCCGGCGATTTTGGCCAACGCTTCGGGGTTGGTGTCTTTGCGCGGGATGCAGCGCGCCAAACAGGTGCTGGCGATTGTCAACGAAAAAACCGGCAAGGAAAGCATTCACTATGTTCCCAAGGGGCGGACCGTTTTGGTGCAGGACGGAAGCACCATCAATCGCGGCGAAGAAATTGTGGACGGCGATAACAATCCGCATGAAATTTTGGCGATGCGCGGTGTGGAAGCGCTGGTGGAGCATATGGTCAACGAAGTGCAGGAAGTTTATCGTCTGCAAGGGGTGAACATTAACGACAAACATATTGAGGTTATCATTCATCAGATGCTGCGTTGTGTGGAGATCACCGATGCGGGCGATTCGCATTTTATTGCCGGCGATCATATTATGCGCTCGGAGTTTCAGGAAAGGAATGACGAATTGACGACGGCCGGTAAAAAACGCGCCAAGTCCAAGGATATGCTGCTGGGCATTACCAAGGCGTCATTGGCGACAAATTCCTTTATCTCGGCGGCATCATTCCAAGAAACCTCGCGGGTGCTGACAGAAGCGGCAGTGGCCGGGGCGCGTGATTCTTTGCGCGGCTTGAAAGAAAATGTCATTGTCGGTCGCTTAGTGCCGGCGGGAACGGGTTTTGTGCATTATCAAAAATTACGCGATGCTGAAACTGATGCGGAAACAAGAATACAAGACGCGATGGATGAAGCGGAAGCCGGTGAAATGACGCCTATTGGTCCGGCAAAAGGGTTTTGACAGCCGCAGTATCTTGCCTGAGGGCGGCTGGCGCCGATGAATAAACACAAGGGGGAATGATGGATAACCGATTGCCGCGATATTCATCTATTGGCGGCGGGTATCCTGTCGGCATTGGCGTGCGATGGTGGAAGAGACATTGTGATTGAAATTGAAACCCGCATTGTTGATGCGCGGGTGGGGCGCGATTTTCCCGCGCCGTCATATGCTACGGAAGGGGCGGCCGGTATGGATTTGCGCGCGTGTTTGGAGGCGCCGCTGTCTTTGGCGCCTGAGCAAGTGGCGGCGGTGGGGACGGGTGTGGCGATGTCAATACGGCGGCCTGAATATATGGCATTATTGGCTCCGCGTTCCGGTTTGGGCGTCAAGCATGGCATTGTGCTGGCCAATACAGTGGGCATCATTGATTCGGATTATCAGGACGAAATTCGGGTCGCGCTTTTTAATCGCAGTCGCGTAAGTTATGATATTCAACCCGGTGAGCGGGTGGCGCAGTTAATTATTGTGCCGGTGACGCGGGCGATTATTAAGATTGTTGAGGAATTTTCCCAAACCACAACGCGTGGCGTTGGCGGTTTTGGTTCCACTGGGCGTTTTTAGGATAAAGCGGATTTATGGTATTAAAATAATCTTGGGCGCCGCCACGCGTCCCGCTAACAAGTCGGCAAAGGCTTCTGCTCCGTCGCTGAGAGGGCGGGTTTCAAACCAATCCAAAGCGCCTAATTTGCCGCTGCTCATCCATGCCACCGTGTCGACAAAGTCTTGCGGTGTATAAGTATAGGAACCGATAAAAATAATTTCCTGTAAAGTCAGCCGCCGCGCATCCATGCCATCGGCTGCCGAGCCAAGCCCGATGTGAACAATAACGCCACCGGGGACAGCCATGGCACAGGACTGTTGCCGCGTTGCCGCCAAACCGACAGCGTCAATAATAATATCCGCTTCTGGCGGCAATGCGGTGGGGGCGACAATGTTAAAATCACCGCTGTGGGTTAGCGCGTGCCGCCGTTTGTCGTTGCTTTCGGCAAGCCATATCTTTGCGGTGCCGCGGGCGGCCAGGGACAGCGCGGCGGCCAAGCCAATGGCGCCGCCGCCTATGACTGCCGCCACACAATCGCCCAAGGGACGGCAAGAATGCCGCTCCGCCAAAGCTGCGGCGTGATGTCCGCAAGCCAATGGCTCCGCCAGGGCGCCTTGCTGCCATGACAGGGTGGGCGGCAAAGGCAGTATATTTTGTCGCGGTATCGCCAGTTGTTCGGCAAATGCGCCATGACGCGGCGGCATGGAGATAATTTCGCGGTGGCGGCATAAGTTGGCGCTGCCCGCGCGGCACTTGTCGCATTGATTGCACACCACCAGCGGATTGACAATGACACTGCTGCCGTCTTCCAGAGTTCCCGCCGCCTCGTGGCCGAGAATGAGCGGCGGTGGTCGGCGCGGGTCGTGTCCCAAATAGGCGTG
>JBPCWX010000170.1:0-1690 GCA_051009095.1 Gammaproteobacteria bacterium
TTTGGCGTACTGCATAAATTGGGATTATTAGCGGCGGCTCCGTTGGAGGTTGAAGGAACGCTGGTGTCGCCGATTAAGTTAATTAAAGCGGCATTACCAGCGCCACAATCTTTGGCGCCACACTACACCGGTAGCATTTGCATCGGTTGTCTGGTGCGCGGACACCAACACGGCAAACCGCGCGCCATTTTCATATACAGCCCCCTATCACATGAAGCCGCCCGCGCCGACATTGGCACCCAGGCGATTTCATATTCCACCGCGGTGCCATTGACAACAGCGGCATTATTGGTTTTGGGCGGCGAATGGCAGACCGGACAGTTAATGAATGCCGAAGAATTTGCGCCGGCGCCGTTTTTGGCACTGATGCCCAAATTAGGCATGTCGTGGGAGATTAAAGAGGAAGATCCGCATTTGAATTTACCCATTACTCAACATGACAATAACAATCCACCGGTGGAAATTTAGTTGTGTGCTAAGGTGGCAAAAATTGCAAAAACGCGGGTATAATTTAGTCATTATGGAAGCAGCCAAAAAATTCATTACCCAGACTGATGCTACGCTCGAAGAAGAGAAGCAGTATCACCATTATCGTCAGATAATGGACGAAATTATCAAGGACAGCCCGCTTGATCATTTGTCGGCGGAAGAGAAAAAGGAACATCTCCGAAAGATGGAACTCGCTTGCCGCGTTATGGCGGAACATGATGGAGTGTTGAAAAGATTGGCGGAATAACAAGCGCACTTCTTGTGCGGTTTGCATGTTATTTTTGGTGGACAACGAGGTGAAAATTTGCGCCACGGATGAGGAGAAAGAGCATGTTTTTCTTTCATTGGCGGCGGGCAAAATGAGCGAAAAAGAACTCACTCATTGGCTGGCGACGCATTCAGTTTGAGGTTTGACAGCGAATCATGCTGAATCGGCAAGCGTTTATAAATCATCATATGATTGTGCTAATATCCGCCTTGTGTCAAAACATCCCATTGCCCTCATCACTGGCGTTACTGGACAAGATGGCGCATTGCTTGCCGAGTTTTTGCTCGCCAAAGGCTATGTTGTGCATGGCGTCACGCGGCGCGCCTCCAGTCTTAGCACCGGGCGCGTCGATCATTTATGCACCAACCCACACGAAGAGCAGGACACGCAATTCTTTATGCACTACGGCGATATGACGGATGCCACAAACCTTATTCGCCTGGTGCAGCAAACGCAGCCGAATGAGATTTATAACCTGGCGGCACAAAGCCATGTGCAAATGAGTTTTGAAACCGCTGAACATACGGCAAACGCCGATGCGCTGGGAACCTTGCGGCTTTTGGAAGCGCTGCGCATTTCGGGCATGGAAAAATCTACCCGTTTTTATCAGGCATTATCCTCAAAGTTGTTTGGCGATGCGCCGCCGCCACAAAATGAACAAACCCCGTTTATGCCGCGCAGCCCATATGCGACGGCAAAATTATATGCGTATTGGATAGTCAAAAATTATCGCGAAGCATATGGCATACATGCCTCTAATGGCATTTTGTTTAATCACGAAAGCCCACGTCGCGGGAAAACTTTTGTATCGCGCAAAATCACCCGCGCCGTTGCCAGTATTGCCGTTGGGCGGCATCAGTCTTTGTGGGTGGGCAATTTGGATAACCGCCGAGATTGGGGTCATGCCCGCGATTTTGTGGACGGTATGTGGCG
>JBPCWX010000171.1:0-2813 GCA_051009095.1 Gammaproteobacteria bacterium
CGGCAGCCGCGATAATTGTGTTTTTGCCTGCTCCAGATGATTCACATACAAATGCAAATCGCCAAAAGTGTGGATAAACTCACCGACTTGCAAACCCGATGTTTGCGCCATCATCTGCGTTAGCAAAGCATATGAGGCGATATTAAAAGGCACCCCTAAAAATATATCGGCGCTGCGCTGATATAACTGACACGACAAGCGCCCGCCGATAGCGCGAAATTGAAACAAGGCATGACACGGCGCCAAACGCATCTGCGGCAATTCCGCCACATTCCACGCCGACACAATAATCCGCCGCGAGTCGGGCTCTTCCTGCAATAGCCGTTCAGCCTCGGCAATTTGGTCAACCATGCTGCCGTCAGCGGCCGGCCAACTGCGCCATTGACGGCCATAAATCGGCCCCAAGTCGCCTTTTTCATCCGCCCATTCATTCCAGATGGAGACGCCATTTTTTTGCAAATAACTGATATTGGTATCGCCGCTCAGAAACCACAGCAATTCATGCACAATAGAATGCCAATGCAATTTTTTGGTGGTCAGCAGAGGAAAGCCCGCTGATAAATCGAAGCGTATTTGCCGCCCAAAAACTGTGCGTGCCGGCACCCCCGTGCGATTGGGACACTCATTGCCATGGGCCAAAACATCCGCCAGCAAATCAAGATATTGACGCATAACAAGATTATAATTCCCTAATCCCCTTTATAACAAAACAAAATTGGAATTAATCGCATGGAGTTTTATCACACCCCAGACAAGTTAAAAGAAGTCGCCGCCGATGCGATACGTTTAGCGCGCCAAAACGGTGCCGATGCCGCCGAAGCCGATGCTTCGGAAAGCGTCAGCATGGAAGTGGAAGTGCGCGGCGGGGTGCTGGATGCCATGAATATGAATCGCGCGCAAGGATTATCGCTAACAGTATACCTAGGTGCGCGCGAAGGCTCCGCCAGTGCTGGCGAGCTCAGCCCCGCCACCATTCGCGCCACGGTGGACAAAGCCATCTCCATCGCCCGCGCCAGCGCTGCCGACCCTTGCTGCGGCCTTGCCGACAAAGAAATGATGGCGACCGAATTTGCCGATTTATCGCTATATCATCCATGGCCCATCTCTCCCACAGACGCCATCGCCATGGCGCAGCAATGTGAAGAAGCGGCATGGGACGCCCACGCCGCCATCAATCGCCAAAAAAGCGAGTCCGCACTCAGCACCGGTCAGGCACAAAGTGCATATGCCAACAGCCACGGCTTTTGTCATGCCGAAGCGGAGACTTTTCACTCCCTCAGCTGCGCCGCCATTGCCGAACAAGATGGTCAAATGGAACGGGATGGTTGGGGTGAAACGCGTCGCTGCGCCGATGATATTCCTTCTGCCGCCGACATTGGCGGCAAAAGCGGGCGGCGAGCGGCAAGACGCCTAGGCGGTAAAAAGGTTACTGCACGCCGTGCCAATGTCCTCTTTCAAGCGCCGGTATCGCATTCTCTAATCCACCATTTTTTGGCTGCCGCAAGCGGCGGCGCGCTATATCGCAAAACATCATGGTTATTGGATAAATTGGACTGCCCCATTTTTGCGCCCCACCTCAATATATGGGAACGCCCGCACTTGCCAGGCGAAATGCGCAGCGCCAATTATGATGATGAAGGAGTCGCCACCCGCGAGCGCGCCGTCATCGACAACGGCATATGGCGCGGGTGTTTTCTGAGCGCTTACACGGCCCGCCGTCTGCAAAGGCAAACCACCGGTAATGCCGGCGGTGCGCACAATTTGGAAGTGGGCGGCGATATGATGAGTGATAAGGAAATGTTGGACGCACTGGGCGATGGCTTGATTATCACCGATTTAATGGGACAGGGGGTCAATGGCGTAACTGGTGATTATTCGCGCGGGGCGGCCGGTTTTTGGGTGGAAAAGGGAGAAATCATTCACCCGGTCAATGAAGCGACCATCGCCGGTAATTTATTAGAAATGCTGCCCGCCATTATCGCCATCGGCAAAGACGCTATGCGCCACGGTTTGGTGCGTTGCGGCTCTATCTTGATCCCCAATATAATGATCGGCGGCGGCAAATGATGGTTGACCTGGCGACATAAAGTGACGCCCCCCGTTATCAATGAATGCCGCAATCAATTATCCAGCTCCGTGCAGATTCCATTATGAAACAAGACGATGGATTTTATCAAAAACAAGCAATGCGAAGCGTTGACACCGGCGCTTGCAATTCATAATGGAATCTGCAAGCGTTTGGGAATGAGATTAAATTCTCTTCTCACCCCCCACACTTGTGGGAGGTGGGATAATAAGTAAAGTTAAACCATCACTTCTATAAGCGTTACTTCCACCGCTGGATTGTCCGCCAATAATGTGCATGGCATCATCAAATAGAACCCTCGCGTATTGTTGCCGATTAGCCACCACTGCATTATCGCTACTCCGGTATCAGCATTGCCTACCATCCATGGCATCTCCCCATTTTTGGGGAAATAATGGGCATGTCATCTAGCGGTGGTCACAAAAACTTTTATCGTACCCGACACTGCCGGCGTCCGCTCAAGGTCGCTATCCTCCAATATATACTCCACATCCAACTCCGATGCACTCTGAAACTCCGTCGTTACCCGAAAATTCTTGCCATCCTTATCTATCTCAAAATGATTATTCGGCAACAGCGTAAAAGTGTAGGGCGGAATACCACCAACACCCGACAATTCCACCGCCCCTTGTTGTATCACCGTCGAATTCACCAAAAGAAACAAATTGCCACTCGCATCTTCCACTGCCAACGCCGCCGACACCCCCACTGTAAGCAGCAATTCCAC
>JBPCWX010000172.1:0-5050 GCA_051009095.1 Gammaproteobacteria bacterium
ACCGACAGTATCGTGGCCGGTGGCCGGGACGATGATGATTGAGCCGACCGAATCGGAGACCAAAAGCGAGATTGACCGCTTGTGTGAGGCATTACTTTCAATCGCCAATGAAGCACACCGCGTTATGGCTGGCGAATGGCCGCAAGATGACAATCCTTTGGTAAACGCCCCGCACACGGCGGCGGATTTACTGACGGATAATTGGACGCATCCCTACAGCCGCGAAGAAGCGGCATATCCAGCCGCGTGGTTGCAGGAGCATAAATACTGGCCCCCGGTTGGTCGTATTGATGCGGCTTGGGGGGATCGCAATTTAGCCTGCACTTGCCCGCCGATAGATTCATATGCTTAGGGTGTATAAGTTCAGCAATATATTGCACTCGAGAAATCGGCAAGGTTTGATGGTTAAACTTCCCATCACAACCTCGCGGGCAATATGGGCTAAGCTTGTACAGTTGACACAGTAGAATTTGCGTTATGATAGAATGCCAAGCAATGATAAAAATCAACAGTCATTAGAATTTTTTCTAAACATGGTTTAAACAAAGTGGACATTAAAATGCCTTCAACAAAAATCGTTACCGGTGACTGCTTGCACTGTCTTGGTCACCTCACCCAACAAATCGACCTAACTTTTTGCGACCCTCCTTTTAATCAAGGGCATTTTTATCGTTATTTCAACGACAAGCAAGAAGAGCATTCCTATTGGCATTGGCTTAGCGAAGTGTTATCGGCAGTGCGCGCAAAAACAACAGTCGGCGGCATGATTTATTTTATGCACCGCGAAAAAAATGCGGAATTCGCTTTGTCATCTTTGCGGCATGCTGGTTGGACTTTCCAAAATCTCATTATTTGGAAAAAAATGACCTCGGCGGTGCCGGCCAAAAATCGCTATGGCAAGCACTACCAAATTATCATTTCGGCCACCAACGGCGAAAAGGCGCAAGTGTTTAACAAATTGCGCATCGATCCGCCCATTGCCCCCAACCATCACCAAGCAAGAAAAAACGGCATTTATGTAACCGATGTGTGGGACGATATTCGCGAGCTAACCTCTGGCTATTTTGCCGGCACCGAGCCGGTACGTACCAACAACGGCGAGCGTTTTCACAAACAACAATCCCCTATCGCCTTGCTGCTACGAATCATTTTGTCATCCAGCGGCGCGGGCGATTTGGTTTTTGACCCTTTTGCCGGAACCGGCACAACGCTTGTTGTCGCCAACCAACTTAACCGCCAATCAATCGGGGTAGATCTCGACCCCCAGAATACTCAGTGCATTCATAAAAGATTAAATGACTTGCGGGACTGTGATTGTGTTGAAAAGTTTTTTAATTACTATCGCTATACCCAAGATATTGACAAAATATGGGGAAAGTCGCACCTCATGATCGACCAAACCCATCGTTCTGTCTTTTTAGAAAACGCATCATGACCGCGTCCGCCTATCATCTTTTCTATGACATTTATCAACGCCGGCGGAATCTGAGGTCGGAGACCTTGGATGCTGAAAATTTTATGCTGCGAGACAGTTTAATTGCATGTCGCGGTAGCAAAGGGCTTTTTCCAGATCTCATATTGCAAACCAATCAAGACAACCCGGTTTTTGCCGGCGGCGAATTGATTGAAATAAAGGACTCTCAGAGTTACGCCATCGCATCGTTTAATTCGACCATTCCCAGCGCGTATAAAGATGTGCGCGACTATGTGAAGCCGACCGGCCGGCTATTCAAAGAAATACAAAAAAACACCAACACCGACCCTCATCTTTGCCCTCGGCGCGAGGTGTATTACTTGCTCCGCGGACGCAAACAATCCAACTGTAAAGTGTGCTTGGTACATGGCGTTTTTTTTGAAACTTTGAATGTGCAAGAAAACATCAAATCTGCATTAAATGAATCATTTACCGAAGCCATGGCTGCTAGCGGATTGGATGGCAACGCCGCCGCGCAACAAGCCGCCGATAAGGTACTTGGCTTTAATTGGCAGCAGAATCATCTTGCCAAAACACGAAAGCATCAGCAATCATCAATCAGCATCCGCATGCGCGTGATGTCGGAAGTGGTTAACGAAGCCAATATTTTTAATGAAAAGCAATACTCACAAATCAAAGATAATACGCTGGCTATGATTGTGCCGGCACCGCTCGCCAATAACTACAAAAAATCGGAAAATAGTGTCGTAAAAAAAATGCGCATCGCTTTTGAATGCGGTACTAACCCTCTGCCTAATGATATAACGGTCAGCCGCCTCGATCATCTAAAAGATGGTGCATTTATCTTGTTTCATACGCCAATCATTTAACCCTCCGCAGCTGCTATCTTTTGCTCTGTAGATGCAAAAGGCGATCATTGGCGCATTGCGGGCCGATTTTGGTCTTGCGATATTTAAGCAAGCGGTCGCTATTTATGCCCAAAGAAAGTTTAAAACTCTGCCTCAAAATTTCATCATTTGTTTGATACAATTCCCATATGCTTAAACAAGAATCATCATTAATGACCATCGGCGAAGCCAGTCGCTGGGCCTCCCAAAAAATGCGGCGTCATGTCACTCCCTCTAACATCTCATACCTCATCAACTATGGGCGCATTCGTCGGATAAATAAGAATGGCGGCGAGATTAAAATCAGCATGGCCGAATTGGAAGCCTATTATGAATCATGGCGCGGACGGCGCGAGGCCAAATACAAGCATGAACTCGGCGATGACTTGAACTGGCGATTGGCTTTTGAGGAATACAAAGAAGCGGAAACAACTAAACATGTCCACCGACTGCACCCCTACAAAGGCAAGTTTATCCCGCAGCTGGCAGAGTACTTTTTAGATTCGCACACCGACGAATTTAAGACAGAGGCAGTTTTTTGCCCCGGTGATATTGTGCTCGACCCGTTTTGCGGCAGCGGCACAACTTTGGTGCAGGCCAATGAATTAGGATTGCACGGCATTGGTGCTGATGTTTCATGCTTTAACGCCATGATTTCTAACCTAAAATTGTCCCGTCTGTCGGCGGCACAAATATCACAGGCAGCAAAAGAAGTGGAGCACGCCATCACCCATGAATCGCTTGGTCAACAAGCGCGGAATTTTGAGGTTGCCTTACTGGCAGAATTAAGAGTTTTTAACCATCAACATTTTCCATCCCCCACCTTTCGACAGCAGTTGCGTGAGGGCACAATCAATGAAGAAGCATATGGCACGGCAAAAGCAAAATTGTTTTTGCCAATATATCACCGCTTACTCGAACGGTATGGTTTGCCTTGTGGCATGACTGACGGTGACGGATTCTTGGATAAATGGTACCTGCCCTCTGCACGCAAAGAAATTAATGCCGCCAGCGCCTGCATTGACCGTTTAGCCGACCCTCTTTTACGCGATATGATGCGGCTAATCTTAAGCCGCACCATTCGCTCATCACGGGCTACTACACATTCAGATTTAGCAACATTGCGAGAGACGGTAACCACAACTTATTATTGTGGCAAACACGGTAAAATATGCAAGCCAGTTTTTTCCATCTTAGGATGGTGGCAGCGTTATTCGCAAGACACCGCCCGGCGATTGAAAACTTTTGAGCAACTCAGAACAAATACACAGCAGTTTTGTGTAGACGGCGACTCGCGCCATCTTGATTTTTTTCAAGAGCTTGCCCAGGCTGATAAAAATTTAGCGGCATTGGCGCGACAGCAGAAAATTCGCGGCATTTTTTCCAGCCCGCCATATGTGGGATTGATTAATTATCATGAGCAACACGCATATGCCTATGAGTTATTTGGCTATCCGCGCAATGAACAAAGTGAAATCGGCATTTTGCAAAAAGGCAAAAGTCGGGCGGCACAAACGGCATATATTGACGGCGTCGCCGACGTGTTGATTAATTGTCGCCGTTTTATGGTGGAAGATTTTGATGTATTACTTGTCGCCAACGACAAAATGGGGCTGTATCCGCAAATCGCCGCGCGCGCCGGCATGATGATTATCAAGGAATACAAACGCCCCGTGCTCAACCGTGCCGAAGGCAATAAAGGCGCATACAGTGAATCCATTTTTCATATAAAAAAGAACAATGCCTCTTAGCCCGCCAGAAAAGGAAAGCATACAAAAAGTTATCGCTGGCACATTGCGGGCGAAATTTAGAAACTACACGCCAACTCAGCAGTCGGCAATGCCCTTTCACACACGGCTGTTGGGTAAAGATCGCATGGCATTGTTTTCTTTTATTCAATCGCTTAACACCACATTTGGCACAGTCATATATGAGCCGGTGGCGGTAGAACTGGCAAAAAGAAAATTTCAAACCGCCAAAAAAGGGGAACAACTCGGCCATAAAATCACCAATGAAGCACAAGATGCCATTAGGAAGATTATGAACGAACTTGGGGAAGCCTCCAGAGACGCTTGTCAGAAAAGTGAAATGGAAGAAATCCGCAAGGTTTGCAGGCAAGGCAACACCGAACACGTGACTTTGCGTCAAGCCGATATTTATCTCGTAGATGAAAATGGATGGCATTATCCAATTGACATCAAAACCGCCAAACCAAACATTGATGGTTATGAAAAATACAAGGAAACCCTGCTTAAGTGGACAGCCGTTATTTTGTATAAAGACCCCCATGCCAATGTAGGCGCCATGTTAGGCATCCCATACAACCCCAACCATCCAAAGCCTTATAAGCACTGGACAGTTCGCGGCATGGTGGAAAAAGACACGCAACTGAAAGTGGGCGATTCGTTTTGGGATTTTTTGGCCGGAGAGCCAGTGTATGATGATTTATTAACATGCTTTGAGGTGGTCGGTGTCGCCATGCGGCAAGAAATAGACAATTATTTTGCGCAGTTTAACACACACCAATAAAAGGGCGAAGAAAGTAAAAACATGCGGCTACTATATAATAAAAATTTATGAATGACTTCTGCATAAACGGAAAAATTGATTGGAAAAAACTGACGGAATTTAGCTCCGCCAGCCCAACTGCGATAACTCAAAAAAGCAAGCCCCATGGATAAAGCCATCCGATTTTATTGATTCACACAAAAAGCAAACATATCATGAC
>JBPCWX010000173.1:0-7377 GCA_051009095.1 Gammaproteobacteria bacterium
GGGGGGCGGGTGGTTAAGGGCGTGCGCTTTGTCGCCTTGCGCGATGCCGGCGATCCGGTGGAAGCGGCGCGGCGATATGATGCAAGCGGCGCCGATGAATTGGTGTTTCTGGACATCACCGCAACCAGCGATGAGCGTGAAATTTTGCCGCGTGTCGTACAAAGCGTCGCCGAAGAAATTACTATTCCTTTGACCGTCGGCGGCGGTGTGCGTTCGCTGGCGGATTTTGAATTATTGCTGCGTTCCGGTGCCGACAAAGTGGCGATCAATTCCGCCGCGGTTGCCGAGCCGTCTCTGTTGTCTGAATGCGCGCAGCACTTTGGGGCGCAATGTGTGGTGTTGGCGATTGATGCGCGGCGGCGTGCCGCGCCACACCATGGCTGGGAAGTTATCACCCACGGCGGACGGCGTGAGACCGGATTGGATGCGGTGGAATGGGCGGTAAAAGGTGCGGCTCTTGGTGCCGGTGAAATTTTGCTCACCAGCATGGATGCGGATGGCACCTTGGATGGTTATGACTTAGCGCTGACGCGGGCGGTGGCGGACGCTGCACCGTCGCCGGTGATTGCCAGCGGCGGCGGCGGACGGCCGCAGCATTTGGCGGACGCTTTTTTGCAGGGGCGGGCGGATGCGGCATTGGCGGCAAGTATTTTTCACGATGGCATCTATTCCATCGGCGAAGTCAAGGCGCATCTGGCCGCTTGCGGTTTGGAAGTGCGGGAGGCGGCATGAGTGACACTGCATTATTGGAGGAATTGGCGGCGGTTATTCGCTCGCGTCGCGAGGCGGATAAGACGACCTCTTATACCGCCAAACTGCTGCAAGGCGATGAAGATTCATTGCTGAAAAAAATTGTTGAAGAGGCTGGCGAGGTGGTGCTGGCGGCAAAAGGCGGGGAGCATGAGCGGTTGGTGGAAGAGTTGGCGGATTTATGGTTTCATTGTCTTGTGGCGATGGAGCGGTATAATATAACAATGCCCGATGTCATGGCGGCTTTATCGTCTCGGCGCGGCACATCGGGGATTGCAGAAAAAGCTGCGCGCAAGGAGAATTAACAATGGGTGCATTCAGTATTTGGCATTGGCTTATTGTGCTGTTGGTGGTGGTGCTTTTGTTTGGCACCAAAAAACTGCGCAATTTGGGCGGCGACTTGGGGAGCGCGGTGCGCGGCTTTAAGCAAGGCATGAAAGAAGGCGGCGACGACGAGCAGGCGACGTTGGAGGCGACTGCCGAAGATGCTACGGCAGATGCCGCCAAGGACAAAAGTGGTCAGCGCAGCGTTTGATGCGCTACCGCAATGTTTAGCATTAGCTTTGGCGAAATAGCGCTTATCGCCGCCGTGGGGCTGATTATTATCGGCCCGCAGCGGCTGCCGCAAACGGCACGTTTTGTCGGTCATTTGGTCTCTCGCTTGCAGCGGCAAGCGGCGGGCATCAAAGCCGATATTCGCCGTGAAATGGAATTGGAGGATCTTAAAAGCATTCATCAGGAATATCAGGATGCGGCAACGCAAGTGCAAAAAACCTTTAACCAGCAAACGCGCGAACTCAATCAAGCCGCCCAATCGGTGCAGGATGAAGTGAACAATACCGCCCCCGCTAAACCCGCCAGTGACGGTTTGCCGGTGCCGCCCAATCCGCCCGCCGATGCCGTGTCCATCGCAAAAGACAGAGTGGCGGCAACCCCGCCGCAAGCGGTGAGCGATAATTCACCATCACCGACCGACCCTAAATCATCATGAAGGCGGAGCCGTTGGCGGACGGTTTGCTGAGTCATCTTGCCGAATTGCGCGGTTGTTTACTGCGCTGCATGTCGGCGATATTAATTTTAATGTTTGCGCTGTTTCCTTTTGCCGGCGATATTTACATCTTGTTAGCCGAGCCTTTGCTGCGCGAATTGCCGTCCGAAGGGGAGTTAATATCAATCAGCGTGCTGGGGCCATTTATGGTGCAAATCACCACGGCGGCATTGGGCGCGATTTTGCTTGCTTTGCCCTATCTGTGGTATGAAATTTGGAAGTTTGTCGCGCCCGGGCTGTATGCACACGAGAGAAAAATTATCATGCCGCTGATTCTGAGCAGCACCTTGCTTTTTTATTTGGGCATGGCTTTTGCCTATTTGATGGTGTTTAAGGTGGTGTTTGGATTTATCGCTTCCGTTGCTCCCACGGGCATGGTGTGGATGCCTGACATTCAAGAATTTTTTGGTTTTGCGGTAACTATTTTTATCGCCTTTGGCGTGGCTTTTGAGACACCGGTGGCGGTTTGGCTGCTGGTGCGCACCGGGGTGGTGGAAGTGGAAACGCTACGCGCGGCGCGACCATATTTTATTGTCGGCGCTTTTATTGTTGCCGCCATTTTTACCCCGCCAGATGTTATCTCACAATTATTGCTGGCCATTCCTTGCTGGCTATTGTTTGAGTTAGGGCTTTTGCTGGCACCCAAACCCGCTAAATCCGCTAAACCCGCCAAACCTGCCAAAGCCGCCGCCAAAAAAGCGGGCAAAGAAGAGGACAGTCCCAAAGACAGCCCTAAATAAAGGGGCAATTTTGCCGCCGTGTGCGGCGTGGTAATGCGCCGCAATAATATGGCTACTTTTCCGCGCTGGCGGCTGCCATAATTTTTTGCCGTAATGCGGCGGTTTCATCGGGATGTTCCAGCAGCCATTGACGGGAGTTTTCTTTACCCTGTCCGATGCGCGCACCGTCCAAGGAATACCAAGCCCCCGATTTTTGCACAAAATCATGCTCCACGCCCAAGTCGAGCAATTCGCTTTCTTGCGACACCCCGCCGCCGTAGAGAATTTCAAATTGCGCTATCTTAAAAGGCGGCGCCATTTTGTTTTTTGCGACCTTGACTTTGGTTTCGTTGCCGATAATTTCATCGCCGCGCTTGATCGCTCCGGTGCGGCGAATGTCCAGCCGTACGGAAGAATAAAATTTTAGGGCATTGCCGCCGGTGGTGGTTTCTGGATTGCCAAACATGACGCCGATTTTCATGCGTAATTGATTGATAAAAACAACCAGAGTGCCTGAAGTGTTAATGGTGCCGGTTAATTTTCGCAACGCTTGGCTCATCAGCCGCGCCTGCAAGCCGGGCAAAGAGGCGCCCATATCGCCTTCCAATTCGGCGCGCGGTGTGAGGGCTGCCACCGAGTCAATGACCACCACATCCACCGCCCCAGAACGCACCAGCGAATCGACAATTTCCAAAGCCTGCTCACCGTCATCGGGCTGCGACAATAATAAATCATCAACGGTCACGCCCAATTTGCCGGCATAGCCGGTGTCCAAGGCGTGTTCGGCGTCAATAAAAGCGGCAAGCCCGCCATCGCGCTGGGCGTTGGCAATGACTTGCAGCGCCAGCGTGGTTTTGCCGGACGATTCGGGCCCATAAATTTCCACCACCCGCCCGCGCGGTAAGCCGCCGATGCCCAAGGCAATGTCTAATCCCAAGGAGCCGGTGGATATGACGGACACATCTTTGGCTGTGTTGTCGGCGTCTCCCAGCCGCATAATTGCGCCGCGTCCGTAGTTTTTTTCAATTTTGGCCAAAGCAGATTGCAACTGCTTCTTTTTGTCTGTTTCCATGTTTACCGCCTTTCGTAAATAATAACTTATCGGATTTTACGCCAATGCCTTGCGGTGTCGACTGAGTTCATCATTTTTTATATTTTTGCCTCAGCACAACCTCGGCACAATCATTCAATCGGGAATGACCGCAGTGGCGTCAATTTCCACCAGCCATTCCGGACGCGCCAGCGCGGTGATGACAACGCCGGTGGAAACCGGGTGAATGCCCCGAATATATTCCCCCATGGTGCGATATACCGCATCGCGGTGGCGAATATCTGTGAGGTATACGACTATTTTGACCAAATGCGCCATTTCGCCCCCCGCTTCGTCGATTAATTGCCTGATATTATCCATCACTTTTCGCGTTTGCGCCACGGGGTCTTGGGAATCGAGGCTTTTGGCATCATCCAAATTTTGCGGGCATTGACCGCGCAAAAATATGAAAGTGCCACGCGCCACCACCGCTTGGCATAAATCGTTGTCCAATTTTTGCTCTGGATAGGTGTCTTTGGTGTTAAACGGGCGAATGCGTTGATGGGTCATAGTGAAGGATCCTAATCTGATTTTACATTATATAACCTGTTGGGTTGCTTAGCGAGTGCAAATGCGCGCGGCAAGAGCGGATAAAATGGTGGTCGATGGCGGCGTCCATAAGATGACACAAAGCCAAGGCGCTGGGCGGATATTTGCCGCTGAGCGGGCGGGTCACCAGCGCTTTGCCGTCATAACTCATGGCGGACGCCGGTTTGGTTGCCAGCAGACTGTATCCCAAGCCATGTGCCACCATGCCGCGCACCATCTCAAAAGATTTGGCGCGATAGGAAACGTGCGGCTCTCCGACTGAGGCGAATAAGGATAAAAAGTATTCCGAACTCGGCGGAGCGTCCAGCAGCACCATCGGCTGCGCCAGTAAATCATGCAAAGATAAAGCGGATTGCCGCGCCAGCGGGTCGTCTTTTGCCAATAAAACATATGTTGATAAATCCGCCAAATGGTGTTTGCGCACATCATCGCCCAATGCCAAATCATAAACCAGCGCAAAATCAATCGCTCCACCGCGCAGCAAGTCCATTAAATAACGCTGGTCGCCCTCGTGCAATTCCACCTCCAAAGCCCCGCTGGTGTCTTGTAATTGACGCAGCACCGCGGGCAGCAGATAGGGGCCAAAAGTGTGCAAACTGCCGATGCGATAGGTCGCCTGCCGCTTGTTCGGCGGCGGCGGTTTTTTCAGCCGCACCGGTGAGCCATAGGCGCGGTTGGCATAAATGAGCGGGTTGCCCGGGCGGGAGGTGAAAATTTCCTGCACTTCGCCGACAAACACGTGGTGGGTGCCCACCCGCTCGCTGCTTTTGACGGTGCAGGCAAAAGCCGCCAAAGCGCCGTCCACCCGAGGCACGCCGCCGCTCATGGGATGCCATGATGCGCAGGAAAATTTATCACCGTCGCGGCTGGCGGTGCGGCCGGCAAAAGCGTCTGAAATGTGGCTTTGGTCATCCCGCAAAATGTTGGCGCAAAAACAGCCGTTGCGAATGATGGTTGACGCCGCCGTTGACAAGTGGTGCACACACACCAACAAGGTCGGGGCGTCACCGTCGGCGGAGATTGAGGTCATCGCCGAGACGGTGACCCCGGTGCGCCCGGCGACGCCGTCTGTGGTCACCACGTTGACCGTGGCGGCGGCTAAACTCATCCCTTGCAGGAATTGCTCCCGTAAACCAGAGTTCATGTTTTTGTGGAAATGCCGTCCGCTAAGCCTGCCGATTTTTTGACCAAAGCCAGCGGTTCGCTCCAGTTAAAGTTGCGATATACCGCCGCCAGATGCGCAAAGGGCGGCGACTGAGCGAATAATTGAAAAGTCAAGCGATGGCCGGCATAATCGGAATTGAGCAGGTCGCGGGCAAACGCCAACAGTTTGCGGCGGTCCTCAGCCGCCCATTCGTCGTTAATGCCGTAATATTTATCAAGCCATTTTTTAGTTTCGGCGGCATCAAATGAGGCGGCATCAGGGGTTACGCAAATCTGCCCGCCGCAGAGTTCGCGGGCGAGGTGCATCATCGCCGGCAGCTGGCTAATCGCCACCACCCGCCCGGTATACAGCAAAGATTGGTGGGGCATGAGCAAGCCGCCCGGCGACGGCTGCGCCAAAGCAATGGCGGCGGTTAAATGCGCATTAATGGATTCACGCCATACCGCCAAAGCGGACAATTTTTCCTGCACCGCTTGTTGTTTTTCCAAGCCGGTCTGCCGCACATTAAACAATGCCGCGCCAATCATCAGATCCGCCTGTTTTAGGGTGCGCTGCACAAAGGCAAAAGCGGAATAGCGGTGCAAGGTGGCGCGAATGTAGGCAGCCGCCGCGGTGTGGCGATAAAACAAAACATTTTCCCAAGGGATAAGCACATCGTCAAAAATAACCAGTGAATCCACTTCATCAAATTTTGCGCTCAGCGGATAGTCGCGGGCATCGGCGCGCGGACATTTGCCGCCGGCGCCGGCAAAACCCGTGCGACAGATAAATTTTAGATTGGGCGAGGATAAGTCGCAGATAAAACCGACTGCATAATCACTGAGTTTGTCGCTGCCCCAATTAGCGATGGTCGGTTTGGTAAAGGCTTGGTTGGCATATGCCGCCGCTGTTTCATATTTTGCCCCCCGTACAATAATGCCGGCGTCGGTTTCGCGCACCGCCCGCAGCAGCATGTCAGGGTCTTGCTCTTGCGGCGGTTTGGAACGATCCCCTTTGGGGTCGGTGTTGGCTGAAACATGAAAAGGGTCGCGGGTTAGCACTTGGTTAATGTGATTTTTAATGTTTGCTGAAAATTGCGGGTCGACTTCATTCAAAACATCCTGCCCGTCAAACAAAGACCACATTTCGCCGACAGTTTCATCACCGACACGGGTGACCACACCGCCCATTTCATCGAGGACGGCGTCCACTGCCGCGCGTTTTTTGTGCCAGTCATCGGGGGTTTTGGGCAGGGCATTGCCCACGGCGTTAATTTCACCGTCCTGTTCCACGGTCATCAGGGCTTTGGTTTTATCATCATGCTGCATGTCATAAATGCGCGCGCGAATATCCACCAAAGGCTTAAACATCGGATGGGTGCTGACATCTTTCACGCGGGTGCCATTAATGTAGACTTCGCGTCCGTCACGAAGCGAGGCTAAATATTCCTGTCCGGTTCTAATCATTTTGTCCTTCCCATCTTGATAATGAATAAACTATTAATCATAACAAAAGATAAGGCAAATTAATCATTATCCCCGCTTAGAAATAATCTTTCATCGGCAAGCGGGCATTTGAGGCGGCAGAATTATGGTTTAGTTGCTATTTTAACCACACAAGCTTTTGCGGCGGATTGTGGCAAATTATGCGGCAATTTATTCGGCAATATCTGCCATTGTCGCTTTTGCCGCATTTGCCAGGGCATTTGGCGCCGCCGCAAAAACGGCAAAGGGCGAGCCGGCTGCCGCCCACACCACCGCATAATCTTGCAGTCCTTGGTCAAATATGGTGATGGGCGGGTGCATATGTCCCAATGGCGGGACTCCGCCGATTTCATAGCCTGAGTGTGTTTTGACAAAATCGGCGTCTGCTTTGCTGACGTCGCCGTCCACGGCGCGCGATAATTTTTTAATATCCACCCGCGCCGCCCCTGACAGCACCGCTAAAATTGGGGCATCATCGCGGCGGCGGCGAAACATGAGAGATTTGGCAATTTCGCCCACGGCGCAGCCAAGGGCTTGGGCGGCTTGGGCGGCGGTGGCGGTGTTGTCTTGCAAGATGCGAATGTTATCAGCCA
>JBPCWX010000174.1:0-1071 GCA_051009095.1 Gammaproteobacteria bacterium
TAATCCATGTAGCACCCGCGGCATTGGTGTAGGGGTCGCCCGTGGTGCCATTGAGCCACAGGGTGGTTTCAACCACCGGGGGATAAAATGTTGATTCATAATCCAAATCATATTTTACACTTATAACACCGGTGCTGGCATTATAATCAAATAACCACCAGCCATCCTTTGATTGATCAAATGAAAATGTAAAATCGCCACCATCGGCATCAAGCGGTTTGAATGTGCCAACCGCAACAGAAGTTCCCAATTCGCTGTCGCCTTGATCCTTTACCCCAGGGGTTTCGCTGATAGCGGCATTGGTGGTGGGGGTGCCCGACCAAGTGGCTGTATTAAGATTTTCAGGCACATCGGCAATGGAAAGCACGAATGCGGTGGTTATATAGCCATCTTCGCCCAACAAGGTGGCGGTATCTGACACGGCATCGCCCACTGGGTCGCCACCAGTTGTGCCGCGGGCATAGATAATGATGGAAGCAATACTAATCTTTTCATAATCGCGTCCAATTGTTGTATATAAAACCCCATTGCTATCTATTGTAAAAGCACTAACAGCCAAAGAACCATTATTATAAGTAACAGTATATTCAAATTCACCACCATCGGCATCTATCGGGGTGAAGGTGGCAAGGGCAAGTGGCGATATAGCAATCACAGCATCACCTGCAGGAACGCTAGGATCTTCATTAATCGTTGCCCCAGTGGGCTGGGTGCCAGACCATGCGGTTTTATTTATATTATCAATATCTTCACCAGTTATATTGCCGATGGTTAGGGTAAATTCGTGCGGCAACCATGCGGTGCCCGCACCTACCCCAGCCGCTGTGCCGCCGCCTGTGCCATGCCCCCAGATGGTGGTTTTTACCACTGGCGGATACCATGCCGATTCATAATCCAAATTATATTTTAGGCTTAAAACCCCAGTATCAGCATTCAAATCAAACAACCACCAACCAGCCTGTGATTGATCAATCGCATATTCAAACCCAGCACCATCGGGGTCGGTGGGGGCTAGGGTGGCAAGCGGAATATAGGTTGCCAATTCGTCCCCCTGATTCGCCACATTAATCG
>JBPCWX010000175.1:0-11605 GCA_051009095.1 Gammaproteobacteria bacterium
CCGGCTACGGTGATGCGCCCACTGTGACCGAACTGATTGGAGCGATTAAGGCCATGTTAGACGCTTATAGCGATGGTGAGGTGGATGAGGTGCATTTGCTTTTTACGCGCTTTGTCAACACCGTCAAACAGGAGCCGGTGATTGAGCAGTTATTGCCCATATCCGATGAGATGCTGGCCGAATCACGGCGGCCATATTCTTGGGATTATTTATATGAGCCGGAAGCGGCGGCGGTGGTAGACACACTGCTGACCCGATTTATCGAGGCTGTTGTTTATCAGGCGGTGGCAGAAAATATCGCCTCGGAGCAAGCGGCGCGCATGGTGGCCATGAAAGCCGCCTCCGATAATGCCGGCAATTTGATTGATGAATTACAATTAGCCTATAACAAGTCGCGGCAGGCATCCATTACCCAAGAAATTGCCGAAATTGTTGGCGGTGCGGCGGCGGTTTGAGTGGTGGCATGAATTTTTGTCGGTTTTTTTATGAAAAGTCGGGTTGCCATTGCGACCTCTTGTTTCTGAAATCTATCAGGCGTCAGCATTGGCAGGATATGCCTGAGTTATCGATTGGCGAATAAAAATGATGATGACAAGGATGTTTTTTCGTAAATTCATTGCGGCTAAGTTATTCTTGGTTGTGCCTGTTGTGTTGTCGGCTTGCGGCGGCAGCACAATATCTGTAAGTGAGGCTTGGGATAGCCAGCAACCAGAAGTGCGCAAACATCGCGATAACTTCGGTCATGTGGAAGTGGTCTTGGATCCGGTGAAGGTGTGGGATGATAAAAATGCTTCTGCTCCGGTCAGTGTAAAAATCGGCGGACAAAATCTGTTTATGCGCAAATACGGCGGCGATATTTTCGACAAAGCATGGGCACAGATGGGGCTATTTTGGCATTCTGAAAGCAAAAATATTGTTGTGCCTATTGTGGTGTTTGAGCTGGCAGTAAAAATTCATCAGGTGGAAATTAGAACGTCGGAGCAGCAAGCATTATTGCCGCCGGCACAGGACTTTGACTTTACGCCGGGCAAACTCAGATTTGATTCACGCCCCAGGTCATCGGCGGCTTTTGTGATGCCGCCGCAATTATTGGAAGCAATAGTTAACGAGAAAATCGCGCAGTTGATTATTAAAACCGACCGGGGCAATATGCACGTTGGCTTGGATGTGGTGCACGGTGATGCAGAGGCTGACTTGCGGCGCAACGCTAAGTACCTGTTTGCGCTGTTTGCTGATACAATACGGGAAGTGCAAAATGACTGAACGGAGAGCGGAGCAATACAAGCAGCGGCAGACCAGACAATACGCCGCCCAATTTTCCCAATTAAATTTAAGTAAAGGAGTTAAACCATGAGTGAGCAAGCACAGGGAACCATCGTCCAAATTATCGGCGCAGTGATTGATGTGAAATTTCCGAGCGCGCAAGTGCCGAAAGTTTACGATGCCCTCACGGTGCCTGACAGCAATGGTTTGGTGCTGGAAGTGCAGCAGCAGTTGGGAGATGGTGTGGCGCGCACTATTGCGCTGGGTACTTCGGAGGGGGCGCGCCGGGGCTTGTCGGTGAACAATACTGGCTCCCCGATCAGCGTGCCGGTGGGGGAGAAAACGCTGGGGCGCATTATGGATGTGCTGGGCAATCCCATTGATGAAGCCGGGCCGATTGGCGAAGAATCCCGCCGAGTGATTCATCAGCCGGCTCCTTCATATGAGGAATTGTCGCCCAATCAAGAATTATTGGAAACGGGCATTAAAGTGATTGATTTGGTTTGCCCTTTTGCCAAAGGCGGCAAAGTGGGGCTGTTTGGCGGTGCGGGCGTGGGCAAAACCGTCAATATGATGGAGTTGATTCGCAACATTGCCATTGAGCATTCAGGTTATTCGGTTTTTACTGGAGTGGGTGAGCGGACCCGCGAAGGCAATGATTTTTATCACGAGATGAAAGATTCCAATGTTTTGGATAAGGTGTCTTTGGTTTATGGGCAAATGAATGAGCCGCCGGGCAACCGCTTGCGGGTGGCACTGACGGGATTGACTATTGCCGAGAATTTTCGCGATGAGGGGCGGGATGTATTGCTTTTTGTGGATAATATTTATCGCTTTACCTTGGCGGGGACGGAATGCTCAGCGTTATTGGGGCGCATGCCATCGGCGGTGGGCTATCAGCCCACCTTGGCTGAAGAGATGGGCAAATTGCAGGAGCGCATTTCTTCCACCAAAAAAGGCTCTATCACATCGGTGCAAGCGGTGTATGTGCCGGCGGATGATTTAACCGATCCTTCACCGGCGACAACTTTTGCCCATTTGGATTCGACGGTGGTATTATCGCGACAAGTGGCGGAGTTGGGAATTTATCCGGCTGTGGATCCGTTGGATTCCACCTCGCGGCAGTTAGACCCGCTGGTGGTGGGGGATGAGCATTACGAAACAGCGCGGGCGGTGCAAAACACTTTGCAGCGCTATAAAGAATTGCGTGATATTATCGCTATTTTGGGTATGGATGAGTTGGCGCCAGATGATAAATTGGCGGTATCACGGGCGCGAAAAATTCAGCGATTTTTATCGCAGCCATTTTTTGTGGCGGAAGTGTTTACTGGTTCACCAGGCAAATATGTGCCGCTCAAAGAAACTTTACGCGGCTTTCGCGGCATCGTCAACGGCGATTATGATCATCTGCCAGAGCAGGCTTTTTATATGGTCGGGGCGGTTGAAGAAGCCGAAGAAAAAGCGGAAAAAATGAAAACGGAGGCGGCCTAAAGCCGTTTTGTGATAAAATGGATAGCATGCTAACAAACGGAGACAAAGCAATGGATACCGAGGAACGTCGGTTACAGCAGCAGGAAGTGGATGCAAATTATGCGGTAATGCAAGATCGGATCCCCGATCTTGTCGGCGAGCGTACGGGCAAGTTTGCCTTAATGAAAAACGGTGAAATCGTCGAGTTTTTTGACAGCAGGGAAGACGCCATCAAGTACGGCAATATGCAGTATCATGATGGCATTTTTTCGGTGCAAAAAGTGTCCCGCGAGGTGGTGCATCTCGGGATACTTTCCTGTATTTAATGCCTTGTTTCACGCAAAAGGTTATTAATAACCGAATTTTGATGGCTGTTTTGATAAGCCCTATTCGCGATGATGAAAAGGTTGTCGTGAATTTGAAAAATAGCTTTCGCGCCCTTGTTGACACTGGGGCAACGCTCAGTTGCATAACCCACAAAGTGGCTGATAATCTGGGTATCGCCCCCATTGATAAAATAAAAGTGCAGACGGCGGCTGGTTTGGTGGAGAAGAATTTATACTGCATCAATTTGTACATTCCTGTTAATATCCCTACCATTAAAAAAACAGATTCGATTGAGGTTAACTTAAAACATTTTTCCAAAATTGAAGTTTCAGAAGTCAGCTTGTCTGACCATTATGATGTGATTATCGGTATGGATGTTATTATGGCCGGTTCGTTGCATGTCAGCGCGGGATATTTTACTTTTTGCACATAAGGAAGGGGGGAGGTTATGCCAAACACAATTCACGTGGAAGTAGTGAGTTCTGAGAAATCTTTGTATGCCGGCGAAGCGGCAATGGTGGTCGCACCCGGTGAAGCCGGGGAGTTAGGAGTTTTGCCGAATCATGCGCCGCTGCTGACCAAGATTAAACCGGGGGTGCTCAAAATTAATCTCCCCGACGGTGAGGAAGAATTTTTGTATGTATCAGGGGGGATTTTGGAAATACAACCCGACAAGGTTACCGTGCTTGCCGATGTTGCCGAGCGTGGCGGTGGCTTGGATGAATCGCGGGCGGAAGATGCGCGCCGTGCCGCCGAAGAAAGGCTCCGCAGCGGCGTGGAAGATATGGATTATGCGGCGGCACAGGCGGAATTGGCACAGGCAGTGGCACAGTTGCAAACGATTAGAAAACTTCGCCAAAAATCGGGCCGCTAATGACTTTCATTTTTAATTGCACGGCTGCTGAGGCTGTGAAGGGTTTTCATTAATGAAATCTGCGATTGCTTCTGTTGGCGTCAGTTTGCTGGCGTGGCTCGACGCTGATGCCGCAGCGCGCAAGATTCAAGGAAAAAGCGGCGGTTTTAGCTGGGTTCGCTGTATTCCTTTTATCGCCATTCACCTTGGCTGTTTGGGGGTGCTGTTTGTTGGGGTTAGTCCAGCGGCGGTGGCGGTTGCGGTGTTTTTATACTTCTTTCGCGTTTTTTCGCTGACGGCTTTTTATCACCGCTATTTTGCGCATCGGGCGTTTAAGGCCAACCGTTTTTGGCAATTTATTTTTGCCATTGCCGGCATGACGGCTATGCAGCGCGGGCCTTTGTGGTGGGCTGCTCACCATCGCCGTCATCATTTGCACGCCGACACCGAAGAAGACGCACACTCACCCTTGCAGGGGGTTTTGTGGAGTCATTTTGGCTGGTTTACTTGTGCGCGGCATTTTTCCACGCATTATAAAATTATCCGTGATTTTTCCCGTTATCCAGAGATGGTGTTTTTGAATCGTTTTGATTGGATTGTCCCGACGTGTTTGCTGGCGGGTTTATGGGCCTTGGGGGAGTGGCTGGGCCCGGATTGGCAAACTAATGGTTGGCAAATTCTGGTGTGGGGCGGCTTGGTGTCTACGGTGGCAGTGTATCATGCGACTTTTTGTGTTAATTCGCTGTGCCATTTATTTGGCAAACGGCCGTATAAAAGCGATGATCACAGCCGCAATAATTGGCTGGTCGCCTTGTTGACTTTTGGCGAAGGCTGGCATAATAATCACCATCGTTATCCGGGCAGTGCAAGGCAGGGTTTTGTCTGGTGGCAGGTTGATATAACTTATCAATTATTGCGGGTGTTGGCTTTGTTGCATGTTGTCAGCGATTTGAAGCAGGTGCCCAAAGAAGTGGTGCGCGAGGCGAAATAATTCGCCGTCTGCTTTTGCGTGCTTGCTTGCCCGATAATATGCGAACATGATTCGCGTTGCCTCCATCTGTAAACACTTTGGCGGTTTATTGGCGGTAGACCAGGTTAGTTTAACCATTGCGCCGAGCACTATCACCGGGCTTATTGGGGCGAATGGTGCCGGCAAAACGACGTTGTTTAATATCATTGCCGGTGAAATGCTTCCCTCTGCAGGGCGTGTTTTTTTGGGCGAGCGCGATATTACCGGGCTGCCGTCATATGAATTGTGCGCTATTGGCATGGCGAGGACTTTCCAAATTGCCCGTGAATTTAGACATTTGACCGTACTGGAAAATGTGCTGTGCGCCGCTGGCGGACAAAGCGGTGAAAATATTTTGAATGCTTGGCTGGCGCGCCGCCGCTGGCAGAATGAAGAAAAACAATTACGCCGTGAGGCCGAGGATATTTTAGATTTTCTTAAACTGTCGCATTTGGCCGATGCTCCAGCGGGGATTTTATCTGGTGGGCAAAAAAAATTATTGGAATTGGGGCGCGTCATGATGGCCAAGCCGCAAATGGTGCTGTTGGATGAAGTGGGCGCAGGGGTGAATAAAACCTTGCTGGGCGATATTGCCACTGCCATTTTGCGTTTGAATGCCGAGCGCGGCATTACTTTTTTTATGATTGAGCATGATTTGGATTTTTTGGGGAGACTGTGCTCATCGGTGATTGTCATGGCCAATGGAGCGGTGCTGGCGCGCGGCAGCATTGATGAAATAAAAAATAATGAGGCAGTCATTGAGTCATACTTAGGACGGCGACAGGGGGAAAGATAGTGTTTATTGTCGGCGAAGACATGATTGGCGGCTATGGCGGCGCCGATATTTTGTGCGGCTGTTCCATTGGCGCAGAACGCCGCGAGATTGTGGCGCTTGTTGGTCCCAATGGAGCGGGTAAGTCATCAGCTCTTAATGCCTTGCTGGGATTGTTGATTTTGCGCCGTGGGCGCGTGGTGCTGGGTGGGGTGGATATAACCCACTTGCCGCCGCAGCAGCGGGTGCGGGCTGGCATGGCTTTTGTGCCGCAAACGCATAATGTGTTTGTTGGCATGAGCGTCGAGGAAAATTTGGAGATGGGCGCGTTTTTGCGGGAAGATGATTATGCCGACACCATGGAGGATGTATTTAGTCTGTTTCCGATCTTGCGGCAAAAACGGCGGCAGTTGGCCGGCGAATTGTCCGGTGGTCAGCGACAGCAGTTAGCCGTGGGCCGAGCATTGATGACGCGCCCTTCCGTATTGCTGCTGGATGAACCGACTGCGGGAGTGTCGCCGGCGGTGATGGATGAATTATTTGAACGCATTGTGGCGGTTGCCGCCAATGATGTGGCGGTGTTATTGGTGGAGCAAAACGCTCGGGCGGCTTTGCAAATTGCCCATCGCGGCTATGTGCTGGTGACTGGTGAAAATCGGCACTGCGGCACTGGTGCGGCGTTATTGTCTGACCGACAAGTGCGGCAGTCTTTTTTGGGCGGGTAGGGCATGGAAAACACGGCAAACGCTTTGGTGCTGCTGGCAAACTTTGTGCTGCTGCCGGCGTTGTCATATGGCTCACAGCTGGCATTAGGTGCATTGGGTATTACTTTGATTTTTGGCGTATTGCGATTTTCTAATTTTGCGCACGGCGATACCATGGCTTGGGGGGCGATGATTACCATTTTATTGACCTGGGTTTGTCAAAATGCCGGCATTAGCATTGCGCCGCTGCCGACTGCGCTGCTGGCTTTACCGGCGGCATGTGCGGTGACGGCGGTGGTTGTGGTGCTGATGGATAAAGTGGTATATGCTCATTATCGGCGCCAAAGAAGTCCGCCGATTGTGTTTCTGATGGTGTCCATTGGCGTTATGTTTGTGATGAATGGGGTGGTGCGTTTTATCATTGGGGTTGATGAGATTCGCTTTGCCGATGGTCTTCGCTTTGTCATTACGGCGGGTGAATTTCGGGAGATGTTTGGCTTGCGTGAAGGGCTGGCGGTGCGGGTGTCGCAGCTGCTGGCGATTGGCGCCGCCGTGGTGCTGGCGGCGGCATTATTTTTATTTTTACAAAAGACCAAGATCGGCAAGGCCATGCGCGCATTTGCCGACAATGACCGTTTGGCGCTGCTGTCGGGAATTGACCAAAATCGGGTGATTATGATGACGTGGATTTTGGCTGGTGTGCTGGCCACAGTGGCGGGTGTGCTGTATGGCTTGGATAAGAGTTTTAAGCCATTTACTTATTTTCAATTATTGTTGCCGATGTTTGCGGCGGCAATAGTGGGCGGTTTTGGCAAGCCGGCAGGGGCGATTGCGGGCGGTTATATTATTGCCTTTTCCGAGGTGGGGCTGACCTATGCGTATAAAAAATTCTTGGGCTATTTGCTTCCCGCATCTTGGGCGCCAGAGGGTTTGGCGCAGCTGCTGTCGACGGATTATAAATTTGCCGTGTCATTTGCGATTTTGGTGTTGACGCTGCTGATTCGTCCGACCGGCATTTTTCGCGGGCGGGTTATATGAAATTCCCGCCAGCACCGACCAGGCGCGCTTGGGCGGCGTTTGCCCTGCTGCTGGGGCTGTTGGTGGCACTCGGCATTGGCCGCTCGTGGCCTTTGGCGCTATCGGTTTTTAATGTGTGTTTGATTTCGGCGTTGTTTTCCTTGTCAGTAAACATTCAATGGGGTTATGCGGGTTTATTTAATGTCGGGGTGATGGGTTTTGCCGCTTTGGGCGGGTTGGCGGTGCTGTTGATTTCGCATCCGCCGGTCATGGCGGCATGGGCGGCGGGCGGCGGCGGTTTATTGCGCAGTTTAGCCGCTCTGATTGTTGGCGTTGGTGTTGCTGTTATTTGGCGGTGGCGATGTCGCAAGTGGACAAAATTGGTCCCCACATTGGCTATTGTTTGGGCGGGTTTGGCGGCGGCATATTTTTATCTGCCGGCAACGGCGGCAATAGAGGCGGTGGATCCTTCCAAAACGGGGTTTTTGGGCGGTTTGGGCTTGCCGGTGCTGTTGTCTTGGGTGGCGGGTGGCATTTTGGCGGCGGCGGCGGCGTGGCTGGTGGGCAAAATTACGCTGAACTTGCGTGCCGATTATCTGGCGATTGCCACCTTGGGGATTTCGGAGATTATTATTGCCATTCTCAAACATGAAGATTGGCTAACGCGCGGGGTAAAAAATGTGACCGGCTTACCGCGTCCAGTGCCGCGGGAGATTGATTTACAGCAAAGCGATAATTTTGCCGCTTTTGCTGACTGGTTATATGGCAGCCCGGCGACAGAAGCGGCAGCGCGGATGGCAAACATTGAAGCCTCAGGGCTGGTGGTGAAGTTATCATACACCGCGCTTTTTATGACGGTTTTGCTGGCGGTTTTGCTGTTGTGCGTGCTTGCGCTCAATTCTCCGTGGGGGCGAATGATGCGGGCGATTCGCGATGATGAAACAGCGGCGGCGGCACTGGGCAAAAATGTGCAAAAGCGGCGTTTGCAGGTGTTTGTTTTAGGCTCGGCGGTGGCCGGCATTGCCGGGGCGATGCTGACTACGCTGGACGGTCAATTTACGCCCGGCACTTATCATCCTTTGCGCCATACTTTCCTCATTTGGGTGATGGTGATTGTTGGTGGCTCTGGCAATAATCTGGGGGCGGTTTTGGGTGGCGCACTGGTGTGGCTGATGTGGGTGGAGGCGGAGCCTTTGGGGGTGGCACTGATGAATACATTGACGGCGTGGATGTCGGCGGACAATCCGCTGCGGCTGCATTTATTGGCAAGTGCGCAGCATATGCGGCTATTCTTAATGGGGGTTATGCTGTTGCTGATTATGCGGTTTGCCCCGGCGGGTATTTTGCCGGAGCGGGTTAGAAGCGGCTGAAGGGTGTTTTATCTTTACTTATTGACACCCCTGCGACTTCGCACCTCTCCCACAAGTGCGGGGGGTGCTTTGTTAGGGTGATTATTTGAGGGTTGCATAACACCATTAAGTATAGTAAACTATCCATTTTATTTATTGGGAGATTTTGAGCCATGAAAACATTGCTGCCTTGGTTAGGGTACTTCACCGTTTTGCCGATTGCCTTTGTTAATCGGGGTGAACTGTCTAAAATTTTACCCCCCCCGTTTTTTGCATAAGTAAATTCATAATTGCTATAACACTGGGGGTTTTTGTCTTTATGCCAAATGCCTTGGCGGAAGATGCGCTCACTATTGACGCCCCTTCTCAGGTGCGCCTGCCGCTTGCTAACCATAATGGCGGAATAAAATTTCAAGCCAAAAATATCCAAGTGGAAGCGGGCTGGGAAGTGCTGAGCGATGATGTTGCCCTCACCATTAATAACGGTGTTTTGACTTTCCCATCGACGCTTAGCACCCAACAAGCGGTCGCCACCATTATTGTCGAAGACAGGTTTAACAAACTGAATAGCAACTACACAAATCTCGCCGCCACCGCCGTTATCACCATTCAATTTATCGCTTACGACCCAAAAATATTCATCGCCGGGGGCAGAGTTAGCAGCACCGACAATAGCAACGATGGAGTCTGGTCTTCTACCGATGGCAAGAATTGGCAGCAATGCAATGCTGGCTTTTTCACCAGCCGATCTTCACACGCCATGGCCGTCAAAGGACGGCTCTATGTTTTTGGTGGAAGAACCGATACTAGTGCCAGATTTAATGATGTATGGTCAACCGTGGACTGCACAACATGGCAACCGGAAACTGATAGTGCCGATTGGACAGCCCGTCGTGATCATGCTGTTGCGGTAAGGCAAAATACCTTCTTTTTGTCTGGCGGAAATAGCGGCAATGATCTAAATGGTGTCTGGTCTACGACAAACGGCAAAAATTGGGTAGAACTCAAATCAAGCTTTTATCAGGCTAGTGGGAATCCTATCATCGATTGGGGTCCACGGAACAGCCATCGCATGGTGTCTTACAAGGGAACGCTCTATATAACTGGCGGATATTACAATTTAGCCGCAATACAAGATGTCTGGTCATCGGTGGGCGGTACAAATTGGAGTTTGGAAGATAGCCCACCATGGGCAGGTCGTTATAATCATGGATTTGTAAAACACAATAATCTGCTCTATCTCATGGGTGGACAGGGAACCAGCAAATTAAATGATGTCTGGTCATCGGCAGACGGCAAAAATTGGACGTCCAAAGGTAGCATGGGGGGCGGAAGCAGATCGAGTTTTGGCACTGTTTCTTATAAAGGGCGATTGTATATTATGGGTGGAGTTGATTCATCTAATAATGCCAAGAATGATGTCTGGTCATCGGCAGATGGTCAAACATGGAGTTTAGAAACCAGTAATGCGGGCTGGTCGGCACGCAGAGACCATAGCGCCGCCGTATTCCCGCCTGAATAATTTCCAACCCAGGTTGGTCGAAACGCTATGGCTATCAAGTATTAGTGCATCCTACTCCCGATATTCCTGCGTCACGCTAACTGCTTAGCGTGGAAGGCTTAATAAATCTTACTCCGCTTTAGGGTGCGAGGCCGCGACAGCAAACCGGCGGGTGGGTGATAAATAAGGAATGATGCTAAGTGCATAATTCATAAAATTTATTTCTCAAGCAAAAATAAATATTCATGGTTAACCTCGCGGCGCTGGTCCGCCCATTCATTGCTCCACCGCATCTGAGACATGACATTTTTATGATGGCTAAAATTCACATATTCATAATGCCGCCCCGCCGCGGACAACACGGCAAGCAATTCCTCTGGAACTTTTGCGCCTCCCGAACTATATGACAGCACAACATAGCGGCAATCAGCGCTTGCTAATAATTCACCGATGGCGCTAATAGCGATGTTTTTGCCGTTTTTATCCCGCCGAAAATCTTCGAAAGGACAATAAAATTCTGCATCCGAAGAGTCTCCCCTTCTTTTGGCGGCGCCAAAAGTATCGGGTTTGTCATGCAAAATAACCGTTTTCCAAAGATGATAATAAGCCGCATAACGCACTCTTGAGGGCGGCATTTTTTGGTTGTGCGAGCCATATGGCGGGTCAAAATAGCAGGCATCATAAAAACCGTTTTGGGCGGCATCAAACACATTGCCTTTGCGCACTTCGTGCCGGTCTTCATTGACCTGCATTGCTGGGATGTCTAAGTGCAAATTGCGATATGAACGCTCCGACCATCGCTTAAGATAAGAGGCATAATGCCCCAGAGTGCTGTCCACTTTTTCCAGCGCCAAAACGAGTGAAGTCAGGGCGACATAGCGCTCCATCTGAGATAAATTGAGGTTGTCTATTTCATCGCGGATGGCGTCCAATTTTTGTGTGTTGTGAAGCTGAAAAGGTTTTTTTAGCCCGTCTGTCTGCCTGGCGCCGCCGCCGTTGGGCTTGCCGCCGTAGTGCTCACTAAACCAGCCGTGATATGGACGCACGTGGTTCAAGTGATTAATCAGTTTGGCATATTCTGCTTTGGGCTTGGTGTTTTTTAGATAGCAATGACCAAAGACAAACGACCATTCCGCAATGTCGTTGCAGATGACGGAATATCCCAAATGAGACAGTGCCTGCGATACCCTGGTGGTTCCAGCAAAACCGTCCAATATCACTTTTACCTCAGGCAAGCGGGCAAATAAACGACAGATGCCGGGAAGAATTTTCAACTTTGAGCCGGCGTATTTAATGCCCTGCGTTTTAATGTCGGGAAGGTCAAATAAAGTGTTAGCCAT
>JBPCWX010000176.1:0-3830 GCA_051009095.1 Gammaproteobacteria bacterium
GCCATCGGCCCGGTAAAAGCCAAAAACCGCTTTTACCAAACCCCACACTGCAACGGCGGCGGTTATCGCGACCCTTCCGCCGCTGCCGCCATGCGAGGCATCAAAGCCGAAGGCGGTTGGGGCGTTATCTTCACCGAACAATGCGAAATGCACCACACTTCGGAAATTACGCCGTTTATAGAACTGCGCCTGTGGGAAGATAAAGACATCCCCATGCTGGCAAAAATGGCCGATAAAATGAAATCCCACGGCGCCCTCGCCGGCATCCAATTAGCCTATTCAGGAATTAACGGACCCAATCTATACACCCGCGAAGTGCCTTTGGCACCGTCCGCCTTGCCAGTCCGCACCTTTACCAATGACCCCGTGCAAGCGCGCACCATGAACAAAAAAGATATACAAAACCTGAGACGATGGTTTGTAGACGCCGTCAAACGCGCCCAACAAGCAGGATTCGATCTGGTGTGCTTGTACGGCGCGCATGGCTTTGGGATTTTTCAACACTTCCTGTCGCGCGCCACCAATCATCGCCACGATGAATACGGCGGCAGCTTGGAAAATCGCGCTCGCTTGACGCGCGAAGTCGTCGCCGATGTCAAAGCAGCAGTCGGCGATACCATGGGCATCACCCTGCGCCTGTCCCTGCACGAAAGGTGCGGCGAGCTGGGATTTTCCAATGATGAAGTGCGCGATTTTATTGCCATGCACCACGACCTGCCCGACTTGTGGGATTTGGCGCACGGCGCCTGGGAAGACTGCTCGGCAACCTCCCGCTTCAAGGAAGAAGGAGCGCAAGAAGAACTCGTCCGCGGCATCAAATCGCTAACCGACAAGCCCATTGTCGGCGTTGGGCGTTTTACGTCGCCCGATGCCATGGCGCGGCAAATTCGCGCCGGCATTTTGGATTTTATCGGTTGCGCCCGCCCTTCCATTGCCGATCCCTTCTTGCCGAAAAAAATTGCAGAAGGCCGCGCCGATGATATTCGCGAATGTATCGGCTGCAATATATGTATCACCGGGGATATGACCATGTCCCTGTCGCGCTGCACACAAAATCCAACTTTTATGGAGGAATGGCGCAAAGGCTGGCATCCAGAAAAAATGAATAGCAAAGGCGCATCGCAGCAGGTCTTGGTAGTCGGCGGCGGCCCGGCAGGATTGGAAGCCGCCCGCGCCTTGGCCGAAAGAGGTTATGAAGTAATTCTTGCCGAAGCCGGCGATGGTTTGGGCGGGCGTGTAACCAAAGAATCATCTCTGCCCGGCTTGGCAGCCTGGGCACGGGTGCGCGATTATCGCGAACACCAGCTGCGCAAAAAAGCCAATGTCGGACTGCATCTCCAAAGCCGATTAACCGCAGAAGATGTGCTGTCTTTTGGCATTGAACACGTCGCCCTTGCCCCCGGCGCAAAGTGGCGGCGAGATGGCATCGCCCGCCGTCATGTTGCCCCCATTCCCCTGGGCGATAACGCCCAAATTTATACGCCGGACGATCTGATGGACGGCAATATCCCAAGCGGTGATGTGCTGATTTATGATGATGACCACTATTACCTGGGCGGCGTCTTGGCCGAACTGCTGGTGCAGCACGGCGCGCAAACCACTTTGCTCACGCCCGCCGCCTTTGTTTCAGAATGGACGCGCAATACACTGGAGCATGTTGCCATTCATCAAAGGTTAGCGCAAATGGGCGTGACGATTATTCTCAATCGCGGTTTGGTGCGCATTAACAGCGGCGACGTCATCAGCGAATGCGTATATAGCGGTGCGCAAAATACCCTAAGCTGCAATGCCGTGGTGCTGGTATCGTCCCGTATCGGCGACACCGCACTGTGGGATGAATTAAACCGCCGCCGCGCAGAGTGGGCGGATTGCGGCATTCGCTCGGTCAAATTATTTGGTGATGCCGAAGCCCCCGGCCCCATTGCCTGGGCAACCTATGCCGGCCATCGCTATGCACGCGAATTGGACGCCCCAGAGATTGGCGACGCACCACCATTCAAGCGGGAAATTACTATGCTGTCGGTGGATTAATGCCACAATATCACGCGCCATTAATCTAATCTCATCATTGCTATTATTACGCTATAATCATTATTTTTCGCTGTGTTAAAAGGAACCCGACCAATGACTCACCAAACTGCATTTGCCATCGCCTTTATGCTCCAAGCAAGCGAAAGATGACAGATACCGCCATCCGCGACAAAATACAAGACGCGCTGAATCAATGCGGCAATAGCGGGGATTTTGCTAAACAGTGTTTTAAGTCTTATAATGTTTAATGTGTGGTTTATATTTAAAGCAAGAAAGGAACAAAGCCATGTCAAAACCGACTAAACAACAAGTAAAAACGGAAAGGTCGCACGCAAAAGTAACGCGGGTGATTAAGCAAAAAGGCTATGAAAGCGGAAAACTTCCTCAGGGAAAGGAATTGCATCATGTGAAGCCCGTTTCTCAAGGTGGAAAAACCACAAATGCAAACACAAGGGTGGTGACCGCAACGAAACATCAGAAAATTCACCAAAATAGAAGGGAAAAGGGAAAGGTGTAATATGCGCTTGGGGTAATTTTGCCCTTTGCAAAACAGCGTTTGGAAATAAGTTAAAATTAAGAGTTATGGCAAAGACAAAAAAAGATAGTCCGCGTTCTCATAAACTTTCTCTTTTGAGAAAAAGAGATGGCAATAAATGTGGCATTCATCTCGGCGGATGTGGAAAAGAATTTAAGGATGGTGAAGAAATAAATATAGACCACATCATACCAAAGAGTTTTTTGAAATCGCTTGGACTGAGCGCACAGGTTTATTATAGAAATGATTTTCTACAGCCTATGCACGTTCATTGCAACTATCAAAATAAAGGTGGACAAGTGCTCGGTTATCCGCAGTTTAATTGCAACTGTCATTATGTTTACTTTGATGTTAAGGAAAAAATTCCTATGTTTATTACAAAAAAAACAATGATTGGAAAAACGTAATATATAAAAAAGATATATTTGCGCTTTCCCCAAATGTTGTATTCTCTGGAACTATTGTCTCCGGCAAAAGAGGCGATAAATTAGGTTTTTCCAGAGGGGAAATGGGTCATATGGTCCCAAATATCTTATGGGAAAAACGCGCTGGTTGTTATTTACACAACATAGAGATTCTATCCAAATGCCGTGGACTTAAAGAGGTACAAAGGGAGTTTAATTTGTATGCCACCGCTTTTGGTGTTCAAAATAAATATGCCCTTCAAATATCTAAATTAGTTAATTCTTCAAACAATATGCAAAATGTAATAAGTTCGCTAATATGGGATATGATATTTTGCACCACCCCAGAAGTGGCGATTCAACGTTTCCAGAGCAGAATAAATTCGAATCCCAATGATGCTGACACTCTTAGCAATATCGGATACGCATATATGCTACTTTGGATGAAAGACAAAAAAGTTGAAAACTATAACAAATCTGAAGAACATTATAAAAAAGCAATAAACATTGATTCTAATCACACACTCGCTATAAATAATTTATCGCTTTTACACACAAAAATGGTTGAGCAAAAAACCACCAACAAATGAAATCATCGCGGAAATAGAAAGACGGAAACAGGCAAAATAATTTTCTTTTTGTATGAATAACAAGGGAGCGATTTTATTCGCCAGTTTTGACGGGCTTTTTTTGCCATTTGGAATATAAGAAACTTGCTATTAGCAATAAAGATGCTACGCTATAGATGGCGATATATGGAGAGAACTCTTGAAAAACATCAACCATCTTGGACGTATCTTTTTTGATAGCCAAAATAATAAATAATAAACTGGGGAGGAAAGAAAAAGTGCCCGTGCCGA
>JBPCWX010000177.1:0-3900 GCA_051009095.1 Gammaproteobacteria bacterium
GTCATTACCCGCACCATCGCCATCAACATCAAACACAATATAGCCCGTGCCATCATTGGCGTCATCGGCAATGAAATACCAATGATGTTGGTTTTGGTTGCTATCGGCATCGGTGAAGGAAATAAAACTATTTTCAAAATTATCAGCTGTCAATGGGGTTTGGGTGGTGCCATCATCATTGGTATAGTTCACATTAGAAAAAACAACATTATCATCACCCACAAAAATTGATGTGCCACCATCAGCATCTGAAGATTCAACAACATTGGCAATGGAAAGCACAAAATCTCTGGTTATCCAGCCAGCCTCCCCATCAAGGGTGCTAGTGCCTGACACCGCAGGACCCACTGGGTCGCCACTACTGGTGCCACGCGCATAAATGGTGAAGGAAAGTTGATTATCGAAACTTCCGCCAATTAAAAATCCTTCATAATTAAATCCACCCGTTGTGTATAAAACCCCATTGCCATCCATTGAGAACTGAGTATTAAGATAATTATTATAAACAGAACTTCCAGATTTTCTAACATCATATTCAAATTGATTGCCATCGGCATCGCTGACGGCGAAGGTGGCAAGGGCAACTGGCGTAAGATCATCCTTAAAATTCTTATCAGCAGCAATAGTAGTATCTTCATTCACCGTCGCTATTGTTGGCTGGGTGCCAGACCATGCGGTTTTATATTCATTAACATCGGTAATGGAAATCACAAAATTTGTGCTTATCCAGCCAGCCTCCCCATTAAGGGTAATTGTGTCTGATACCGCAGGACCCGTTGGGGTGCCACCGCTGGTGCCACGCACATAAAGGTATAAGTCATATTTATGATCAATAACGGCAAGTAACCTTCCTTCATAATCAAATCTACCCGTTGTATATAAAACCCCATCGCTATCTATTGAGAACAAATTAGTATCCGCACCCTCCAACTGAACATCATATTCAAATTGATCGCCATCTTCGTCGCTAGCGGCGAAGGTGGCAATGGCAACTGCTGGCTGACCACCCTCTGCACCAGAAAAAGACGAATTAAAATTAGGATCCTCAGCAATCGCCGTCCCTGTTGATTGGCTGCCATCCCATGCGGTTTTTTTATTATTGATACCATCATCATCAATATCGATAATGCTAACCACAAATGCTGTGGTTATCCATCCAGCCTCACCATTAAGGGTGCTAGTGCCTGCCACCGCAGAATCCGTTGGATCGCCACCAGATGTGCCGCGGGCATAAATTTTTAAGTCATATTTATAATCAGCAGAGGCAAGAGTAGTTCCTTCCTAATTAAACCCAGCTGTTGTATATAAAACCCCATCGCTATCCATTGAAAAATAATTAGTACCCGCTCCATTCAACTGAACATCATATTCAAATTCATTGCCATTAACATCACTGGCGGCAAAGGTGGCAATGGCAACTGGTGTCTTACCAGCACTTACACTTGCAGTACCAGTAATAGTAGCATCCTCAGCAACCGACGTTGATGTTGGTTGGCTACCAGACCATTCGGTTTTTGTATCATTGACACCATCTTCACCAACATTCACCACCGATAAAACAAAATTATGGCTTATCCACGGCACGGCATCGCCCACTGGGGTGCCGCCCGATAATCCACCCGCCCACACCGTGGCAGAAAAATTGGTGGTGTCAAAGAAAGTTGATTCATAATCCAATTCAAATTTTAATGTCAAAACCCCATCGGTGCCAATATCAAACATCCAAGCATAATCGCCAGATAATCCATATCCAAATTCATCACCATCGGCATCTTTGGGGGTAAATGTTGCCACCGCTACATATTCACTGGTGGTCAAATCAAATCGCAAATTTTCAACTCCAGCGGATTCTTCAGCCGCTATCACGGCTGGTTGATTGCCCGACCATGAAATAGCTTCATCATTGATAGCTTCATTGACATTTTCGATCGATAACACAAAATTATGGTTGATCCATACCCCACTAGCCGCATTGGTGGCGGCGCCGCCAGCTGTGCCATGCACCCAAATGGATACATCAACCACGGGGGAATACCACGCCGATTCATAATCCAATTGATATTTTACGCTTAAAACACCACTGCTGGGGTCATAATCAAATAACCACCAACCAGCCTTTGATTGATCAAACGCATATTCAAACCCCGCACCATCGGCATCCAGCGGGGTAAATGTAGCCACCGCAACATAATCAGCGGTTGCCAATTCGCTGGCGCCCTGATTTTCAACATTGATGGTTTCACGCAAACTGGCATCGGTGGTCAGGGTTCCAGACCATGCGGTTATGTATTCATTGCGATTAACATCATTGACATCCAAAATGGTTAGGGTAAATTCAAATGGTAGCCAATTTGTTCCCCTACCCACCGCATCGCCACCGCCCGTGCCAGTAGCCCAGATGGTGGTTTTTGCCACCGGCGGATACCATGCCGATTCATAATCTAAATTATATTTTAAGCTTAAAACACCATTGGCACTGATATCAAATAGCCAAAATTGGTCTTTATTGCCTTGAATAGAATATGAAAATCCATCGCCATCGGGGTCGGTGGGGGCTAGGGTGGCAATGGGATTATAGGTTGCCAATTCAGCACCCTGATTAATCACATCAGCGGTTTCGTTGATGGTGGCAGTAGATGAAACCCCCGCCCATGAAATTGATTCATCATTCAAATTGGCGATGGAAAGCACGAATGATGTGGTTATCCAGCCTTGTCTGCTACCAACGGATAAGGTATCTGCCACCGCATCGCCCGATGGGTCACCGTCAGATACGCCACGCACCCAAACAACCATAGTATTTTGATTTCCACTAAAACCAGCAATATTTGATTCATAATCATAGCTATATAAAGAATACAAAACCCCATTGCTGTCAATACTAGTGTAACTAGCATCACCTGAAACACGATATTCAAATTTATCACCATCGGCATCGCTGGCGGCGAAGGTGGCAACCGCTACTGGCGTTTCAAGCAACCTATATCCATTTTGACTATTAACAGCGGCAGGATCTTCATTCACCGTTGCCAATGTGGGCTGGGTGCCAGACCATTCGGTTTTATTGGTATTGTCTTCAACATTCAAAATGGTTAGGGCGAATTCATGCGGTAGCCATGCCGTGCCAGCACCAACCCCAGCCGCATCACCGCCGCCTGTGCCATGCCCCCAAATAGCAATTTTTATCACAGGGGGATAAAGGTTTGATTCATAATCTAAATTATATTTTAATTTCAATTCCCCATCGCTACCGATAGTAAATAGATAGGCTTGGTCGCCCGCTATAGCATATTGAAACCCATCGCCATCATCATCTTTGGGGGTTAGGGTAGCGATAGTTTTATAATTTGCCTCGGTCAATTCGCCTTGATTTTCAACATCAGCGGTTTCGCTGATGGCGGCGGATGCCGATACCCCATCCCACGATATTGGTGAATTATTTATGCCATCGGTGCTACTATCTTCTTCAACATTCAAAATGCTTAGGGTGAAATTATGGTTAATCCATACCCCGCTAGCCGCATTGGTGGGGGCGCCGCCAGCTGTGCCATGCACCCAAATGGATACATCAACCACAGGTGGAAAATTGGTTGATTCATAATCCAATTCATATTTTAGGCTTAAAATACCAGTGCTGGGGTCATAATCAAATAACCACCAACCATCTTTTGATTCATCAATCGCATATTCAAACCCATCGCCATCGGCATCCAGCGGTTTGAATGTGCCCACCGCAACATAATCGTTGGTTGCCAATTCGCTGGCACTTTGATTCGTAACCCCTTCGGTTTCGCTGATAGCGGCATTGGTGGTGGGGGTGCCCGACCAAGTGGTTGGTTGATCATTTTGATTCGGGTCATTCATATCAAGAATGCTTAAGGTGAAATTATGGCTTATCCA
>JBPCWX010000178.1:0-5152 GCA_051009095.1 Gammaproteobacteria bacterium
TGAATCGCCGCCCAAACCCGATAAGGCGTCGCCGGCATAGCAATATCCTCAACCCCTTTTTCCGCCAAGGCGTCCAATACCGCATTAATCACCGCCGGCGGCGAGCCAATCGCTCCCGCTTCGCCGCAGCCTTTGACGCCCAATGAATTGTGCGTGCATAAAGTCACCGTATTCGACGAATTGATATTCGGCACATCATCGGCGCGCGGCATCGTGTAGTCCATTAAAGAGCCAGTCAATAACTGACCATTCTCATCATATACCGCCTGCTCCAATAATGCCTGACCAATGCCCTGCGCGATGCCGCCTTGCAGTTGCCCTTCCACAATCATCGGATTAACGATCCGCCCAACATCGTCAACCGCAGTAAAGCGGCATACATCCACTTTGCCCGTGTCGGCGTCTATCTCCACTTCGCAAATATGACATCCCGCCGGATAAGTGAAATTGAGCGGGTCATAAAAAGCCTGCTCTTCCAATCCCGGCTCTAATCCTTCGCTGTCATCATGCGCGCTTTTGTGCGGGAAATTGTGCGGCACATATGCGGCCAGTGCGACCTCGCCAAAAGCCATGGATTTGTCGGTCCCTTTCACCGTAAATTTGCCATCGGCAAAGTCGACATCATCAGCATCCGCCTCCATAATGTGTGCGGCAACTTTGCCCGCTTTGGTGGTGATTTTGTTGAGGGCGCGAATAATCGCCTCACCGCCGACAGCTAAGGAGCGGGAGCCATAGGTGCCCATGCCAAAGGGGACTTTGGCGGTGTCGCCATGCACAATATCAATGCTGTCGTAGGGGATGCCCAGCTTGTCCGACACCAGCTGCGCAAAGGTTGTTTCGTGCCCTTGTCCGTGACTGTGGCTGCCGGTGAAGACCGTCACCGAACCGGTGGGATTCACCCGCACATTGGCGGCTTCGAATAAACCGGCGCGGCAGCCCAAAGAGCCAACCACTGCCGACGGCGCCAGTCCGCATGCTTCAATGTATGTGGACATGCCAATGCCGCGCAATTTGCCCCGGGCGGCAGACTCCGCTTTGCGGGAGGCAAAATCATCCCAACCCGATTCGCGCAAGGCTTGTGCCAAAGAAGCGTGATAATCGCCCGTGTCATATTGCAATGCCACCGGCGTTTGATAGGGGAAAGCATCTTGGGGAATAAAGTTTTTGCGGCGCAATTCCACCCGATCGATATTGAGCTGGCGCGCCGCTTTCTCCACAATCCGCTCCAATACATAGGTTGCTTCGGGGCGACCCGCTCCGCGATAGGCGTCCACCGGCACGGTGTTGGTGAAAATGGCTTTAACATTGCAGTAAATTTTGGGCGTGCTATATACCCCAGCCAATAAGGTGGCGTATAAATAAGTCGGCACACAGGTGGAAAAAGTCGACAAATACGCGCCCACATTGGCTTTTGTCTCCACTTTGAGCGCCGTAAATTTACCGTCATCGTCGACCCCCAAAGTTACGTGGGTGAGATGATCGCGCCCATGAGCATCGCTGACAAAAGACTCGGCGCGCTCTGCCGCCCATTTGACCGGCCGCCGCACTTTTTGCGCCGCCCAAGTGACAATCGCTTCTTCGGCATAGTGATAAATTTTCGAACCAAAACCGCCGCCCACATCGGGGGCCACTATGCGCAATTTGTGTTCGGGGATGGACAAAACAAAAGCACCCAGTAATAGGCGGGTTAAATGCGGATTTTGGCTGGTGGTGTAGAGCGTATAAGAATCCGCCGCCGCATCATATTCTCCAATGGAGGCGCGCGGTTCCATGGCGTTTGGCACCAAGCGGTTGTTGACCAGCCGCATGGAAACCCGATGGGCTGAGGCCGCCAAAGTAGCGTCAATCTCGGCGGCATCGCCCAACACCCAATCGAAACATATGTTATCGGGGGCTTCATCATGCACCGCAGCGCCGCCGGCGGTGGCTTGCTCCATATCTATCACCGCCGGCAAAACATCATAATCCACATCAATCAAGGCGGCCGCTGCTTTGGCTTGCAGCAGCGTTTCGGCGATGACAACGGCGACTTGATCCCCGACATGGTGTACTGCGCCTTTGGCCAGTGGCGGGTGAGGCGGTTCTTTCATGTCCGAGCCGTCCGCGCTTTTGACCAGCCAGCCGCAGGGGATGGAGCCGCATTCCAAATCGGCGCCGGTGAAGACGGCAACAACGCCCTCAGCAGCTTGTGCCGCTGCCGTGCTGATGGATTTAATTTTTGCGCTGGCGTGTGGCGAGCGCAACATATAGGCAAACGTTTGATGGGGACGATTGATGTCGTCTGTGTACTTGCCGCGCCCGGTTAAAAAGCGCAGGTCTTCGCGCCGCTTGACGGCGGCGCCAATGCCAGTGTCGGTGTTACTCATGATTACTCTCCGTTGTTGGGTGGGAAAATGATTGCCAAAAAATGCCGCTGATGCTACTTGCGCAGTTGTGTCGCTGCTTGCTGGACGGCTTTGACGATATTTTGATAACCCGTACAGCGGCAGAGGTTGCCTTCCAGCCAATGGCGAATTTCTTTTTCGCTGGGGTTATTGTTTTTGCTCAGTAAGTCGGCAATACTCATCACCATGCCCGATGTGCAAAAACCGCATTGCAAGCCGTGGCAGTCGCGAAAGGCGGTTTGTACGGCGTGCAGGGTATCGCCGTCAGCGAGTCCTTCGATGGTGGTGATGTCGCCCCCGTCCGCTTGTGCGGCGAGCATGGTGCAAGATTTTACCGACTGTCCATTAACTTGGACAACACAGGCTCCGCATTGGCTGGTGTCGCAGCCGATATGGGTGCCGGTGAGATTGAGATGCTCACGCAAAAAAACGGACAATAAGGTGTTGGAGGCAACAGTTGCCTGTTGCTCTTGTCCGTTAACTTTAACGGTAATGGAAGTTGATGTAGTCATAAATAATCCTCACTTGTTTCGGCCACTAATGGGTTTTGATTATCATATACTAATTTGGGAGGCGAGTCAAGTATTTTTTATCATCCCGCCTGATTTGCCCATTTTAACCTCATAAACGGCGTGCTTTGGTGTGGAATTTCTCACCATTTGATCTTTCAGTGTGACCGAAGTTATCTTTGCGCGGTGGGTCAGGAGGGACTCGAACCCCCAACCAAAGGATTATGAGTCCTCTGCTCTAACCATTGAGCTACTGACCCGGGCAAAAATTATTCATTTTCCATACGCTGCCGCAACTTTTTTTCGCGGCGCGGGTGGCGCATTTTGCGCAAGGCTTTCGCTTCAATCTGGCGAATGCGTTCGCGGGTGACATCAAACTGCCGTCCCACTTCTTCCAATGTGTAGTCTTGGTTAACATCAATGCCATAGCGCATTTGCAAAACTTTGGCTTCGCGCGGGCCCAGCTCGCGACCAAAAAAGTGCTTCAAAAAGCGTTTCCGATCCTTGCTCAGCAAAGCGTCCATCGGGTCTTCGGCGTTGGGGTCGCTAATAAAATCCGTCAGCGTCGAATCATCATCGCCCACTGGGGACTCCATGGATACCGGCTCTTTGGCGATTTTGAGGATGCGCCGCACTTTGGCCACCGATAATTCCATTTCTTTGGCGAGTTCTTCCGCGGTTGGTTCGGTGCCATTTTTTTGCACCAGCTGACGCGATATGCGATTGAGTTTATTAATCGTCTCAATCATATGGACGGGAATGCGGATGGTGCGCCCTTGGTCGGCAATGGCGCGGGTGATGGCCTGCCGAATCCACCAGGTTGCATAGGTGGAAAACTTAAAACCGCGGCGATATTGGAATTTGTCCACCGCTTTCATCAGCCCAATGTTGCCTTCTTGAATGAGGTCCAAAAAATGCAGCCCACGGTTGGTGTATTTTTTGGCAATGGAAATGACTAAGCGCAAATTGGCGTTGACCATTTCTTCCTTGGCTTTTTTCACAATGTCTTCTTTTTCTTGCAATTCCTTGTTCAATGCCAAAATATCAGTGGGATTTTTGAACCCTAATTTTTTGACAATGGCGGCGTATTCCTGCTGCCCTTTGACAATGTCGGGGATATAGCGTTCGGCGTCTTTTTTGGTGAATTTGCCGGTCACCGTATAAACCCACTTGGTGTTGGTTTCGTTGCCGGGGAACAAGGCCAAAAAATCGGCGCGTTTCATCCCCATGGTGCGCGTGCAACGGTCGCGGATGAAGGCTTCGGTTTTTTGCATATTTTCGCATTCTTCACGAGCGCGGGCGATGAGCCGCTTAATAAATTTTTCAGAGCAAGAAAAGCGCGTCATGGCCGCCGTGATTTTTTCCTGAGCGGCGGTGCGTTCTGGAGCTGCGCGCTGGCTTTTTAATGAGGGCAGCTTATGATGGTTTTCCTCTAACTCCTGCATGAGCGCGTAGGCTTGGTCGGCGAGTTCCTGGGTGCACAGACCGGGCGGTGTGGGCGAGGTTGGGGTGTTGTCTTCGGGTTCAAAATCATCATTGTCGGGATGTTCGTCACCGTCAATTTTGAGGTCATCATCATGCTCCATGGAGACGCTGTCATCTTTGCCGACAGGGTGATGCTGCGGCTCAACTTCAACATTAAAAATACCGTTGATGATGTCTTCAATGTTGCCGTTTTTGCCGCGAATGACTTTGGCTTCGGCGAGAATTTGGTCAATGATGTTGGGGCAATATGACAAGACTTCCATAATGCGCCGCAGGCCGTTTTCAATACGGCATGAGATTTCAATTTCCTGCTCGTGAGAGAGCAGCTTGGAAGAGCTCATTTCGCGCATGTACATGCGGACTGGGTCGGTGGTGCGGCTGATGCCAACAAAAGAAGAAATGGCGGCTTCGGTTTGGTCTTCAATATCCGTTTCATAGCGCACTTGCACGCCTTCTTCATTGATGAGCAATTCATCTTGTTCGGGGGCGCTTTCATAAACACGGATGCCCCAATCACGCAAGATATTAGTGACAATCAGAGTGGCTTCTTCGATGTCTTCGATTTCATCGGGCAGGTGGTCGTTGACGACGGCATGAGTGACATAACCGCTGTCGGCGGCGAGGCGAAAGAGCTGGTGCAATTTTTCCCAGTTAATGTCTTGGCTCTGTTCATGTCGTTTTGATGTTTTGCGGCGCGATTTTCTGAGCTTTTTAGTCAATTCAATTTCAATGCGCTGCATGGCATTTTTGTCCTCCATTTTTTTCCTGGCTTTT
>JBPCWX010000179.1:0-7383 GCA_051009095.1 Gammaproteobacteria bacterium
AAGTGATTACTTCTCCCAACTTTTCTAAGATAAGCGCTTCTCGTCTCGGTAAATACAAGCAGGCGGTTTATGCCGAAGCGGAGAAATTAAAGGAGATAGCGACCACGGTTGACAGCACTTCGCGTCATTGGATTCGCAACTGGCTTACTGAAAAGTACGGCACTAAATTCTAAGGCGAACACAAAAGCCTTATTACCGCCATTGGCTCTGGTAAACGATGGAAGATTTTCTTGGTGCGCTGGTTAACTTGACGACTGGCGCACATATTTTTTATCTGTTTTTTGGCGTTTTCTTGGGTTTTATTGTGGGCATTCTGCCTGGCTTGGGCGGGATTGTCGGTTTTTCTATCCTCCTGCCGTTTTTATACGGTATGGATACGGCATCGGCGCTTGCATTATTAATCGGTTTGGTCGCCGTTGTGCCGACATCAGATACGATGACATCGGTATTGCTTGGCATTCCCGGTTCATCATCATCGCAAGCAACGGTGATGGATGGTTTCCCGCTTGCCAAACAAGGGCATGGGGCGCGCGCGCTGTCGGCGGCATATTTTGCCTCATTGATGGGCGGGATTATCGGCGCGATAGTGCTAACAGTTTTTGTTCTTGTAGCACGCCCGGTTATTTTGCTGATGGGTTCCGCCGAGCTATTTATGCTGGGTATTCTTGGTGTATCCATGGTGGGCATGCTGTCAGGAGACAAAATTGTGAAAGGATTAATCGCTTGCGTTTTTGGTTTGTTGCTGGGAACTGTCGGCAACGCACCGGCTACTGGCGAATGGCGAATGACCTTCGACAGTTTTTATCTGTACGATGGCATTAAATTGGTACTCATTGGGCTGGCAGTGTTTGCCTTGCCGGAAATTGTGGAGTTATTGGCTAAAGGAAAATCCATCTCTGAGAGAAATCTACTAGGGCGCGGCTGGTTGCGCGGTTTGCGCGATACCTGGATTTATCGATGGCTGGTACTGCGTTGCGCCGGTATTGGTTGTCTTATTGGGGCGCTGCCCGGTTTGGGCGGTAGCGTGGTTGACTGGATTGCATATGGGCATGTTGTCCAAAGCTCCAAAGATAAGGAGAATTTTGGCAAGGGCGACATTCGCGGCGTCATTGCCCCCGAATCTGCTAATAACGCAAAAGAAGGAGGCGCATTGGTGCCAACCCTGCTATTTGGTATTCCTGGTAGCGGCAGTATGGCTATTTTTCTGGGCGGGATAACGCTTATCGGGCTGGAGGCGGGACCGTCTATGGTCGGCGATAACATTGGCTACACCTATGTCATTATCTGGTCGCTGGCATTGGCCAATGTGCTCGGCACTGGCCTATGTATTGTCATGTCGCCGCACATCGCCAGATTGACGCGGGTGCCATATGTCTTACTCGCGCCATTTATATTGATGATTATTACTTTTGCCGCGTTTCAGGCAAATAAACAATATCCGGATCTGCTGGTACTTATTGGTATCGGCGCTTTTGCCATCCTAATGAAGCGCGGCGGCTGGCCGCGTCCCGCCTTGCTGATTGGCTTCGTGTTGTCGGATACTTTGGAGACCTATTTTTATCAGGCAGTGCAATTTTATGGCTGGAGCTTTATCTTACGCCCCGGCGCAATCATCATCCTAGCCGCCGCAATACTCACCGTGCTGTCCATTTTACGTTATCGCGACAAACTGCGCACTGCTACTCATGAAAGCGAACATGTCAATATCGCTTGGCGTGGAGACGGATGGATTGTGGCAATGCTGGGATTGTTTTTTGCCGCGACTCTGATTGATTCACTGCAACATTCGCTGTTAGGAGCAATATTTCCCGCGTCAGTGGCGGCGGCAGGATTGCTGGCGGCATTCATTTACGCTCGGCAATTTTTGCACAGCAGGCGTGGCGGCGGTAGTTCCGAAATAACCGCACCAGTCATGTTGCGCAACCTAGGGTGGTTTGTGGCGCTTGCGGTGTTGAGCGCTTTGTTTGGTTTCGTCATCGCCATTACCGTCATATTTATCACTGTCTTGCGCCGCCAAGGAGGGATCTCATGGCTGTTGACAACGGTGTTATCGGTGGCGGGCATTGGCTTCATGCTTACCATAGCGTATTATGCTCGCATGGATTTTCCCTGGGGCGTACTGCAAAACATGGTGGAATTACTGTGGCCTCTGGGGTAATTAACATTTCTATGAGAAGATACAGCAATGAGTGAGACGATAAAATATACCGTGCCATGCGCAATTATGCGCGGCGGCACTTCCAAAGGCATTTATTTTTTACTGAATGACTTACCGGCGGATGATGATGTCCGCAATCGGTTAATTCTGCAGCTTGTCGGCGGTGATGCGCGTCAAATAGATGGGCTGGGTGGCGGCGATATGCTGAGCGCCAAAGTTGCCGTTATTTCATCAGCGCGCGAGGCGGGGGTAGATGTGGATTATCGCTTTGTGCAAGTGGTACCGGGCGAGAACCGTGTGGACACTGGACCGACATGCGGTAATATCCTGGCAGGAGTTGGTGCTTTTGCCATAGAAAAAGGGCTGGTGACCGTGGCGGACGGACAAACCACTGTGCTTGTTCGCGACATCAATACTGGCGCGCGCGTTGAACAGGTGGTGCAAACGCCGGGAGGTAAAGTCCGCTATGATGGCAACTGTGTCATTGCTGGCGTTCCTGCCGCCGCTGCGCCTGTGCTATTGTATTATTTAGATTTTGCTGGCGTTAAAACTGGCGCGCTCACCCCCACCGGCAATATGATGGATGAACCTGGTGGCATTTCTGTCAGCTGTATTGATGCCGCCATGCCGACCGTTTTTGCCACTGCCGCTGATATGGGGGTGCGCGGCGACGAAAGTTGTGATGAACTACAGAGCAATACGGCATTATTGCAGCGATTAGAAACAGTGCGTTTATCCGCCGCAAAAAAAATGGGGATGGGTGATGTGCATGGTAAAGTAACGCCAAAATTCGCACTCGTTACCGCCCCACGCCAAGACGGTAATATATGCGCACGCTACTTTACGCCAAGCACTGCCCATGCGGCATTTGCCGTTTCCGGCGGCATTGCCTTGGCGACGGCGGTTATGCTCTCCGGCACAACGGCAAACGCCTGTGCCCGCTTGCCGATGCCTAATGATAGCGGCGATTATCCGATAGATATTGAACACCCGTCCGGTATGATGCGCGTGAGCATGCGCTTTGAACAACGAAACGGTAAACCTCATCCGATTAAAGCTGGCGTGTTGCGCACCACTCGTCTTATTATGACGGGCGAAACTTATCTGCCATGCTATTCCTCTATTGATAAAGCATGATGATTAGTCATTCTGACAGAAGCGATGTGGTGATTGTCGGCGGCGGTAATGCTGCGCTCTCTGCCGCCATGGCAGCGGCAGCTGGCGGTGCAAAAACAACAGTATTGGAAGCCGCCGCCGCCAATGAAGCGGGCGGTAATTCATGGTTCACTGACGGGGCGATGCGTTTCGCCATTGAAAGCCCTGCCGCCATTGCCGAGTTATTGCAATTATCCGCGGCGGAAATGGCGCGCATTAATATTCCTCCCTACCCTGCCGCTCAATATCTGGATGATTTGCGGCGGGCAGGAGGGCAAGACGCTAACCTTGACCTGCTAAAAGTGCTCGCCGAATATTCATATAACACGATGTGTTGGTTGCGCGATAATGATATACCGCTGGAATTGATTTATGATAATCAAGCGCATTTGATTGATAATGTGTATCATTTTTTTGGCAATCTCAATGTTCGCGTGGTGGAGCGCGGTATCGGCATGATTCGCGCGGAAACGGCGCGTTGTCGTGTGCTAGGTGCCCGCTTGATATATAACGCCCGTGTCCGCGATCTATTGTTTGACAATGGAAAGATTATCGGCGTGCGTGCCGACATTGATGGCATACAGCGTGAATTTTATGCTCGCGCCGTTGTTCTCGCCTGCGGTGGTTTTGAGGCAAACGCTGACATGCGTGCTGACTATTTGGGCAGACATTGGCGGCAGGTGCATGTGCGCGGCACGCGACACAATCAGGGAGACGGCTTGAAGATGGCGCTTGCTGCTGGTGCAGAAAAAGCAGGTTGTTGGACAGGCTGCCATGCTGTGGGCATAGATTTTAATGCCCCGTCTGCTGGCGACACCGGCAAGCCCGGAGACATTTGGAAAAAACATTCCTATCCATATGGTTTATTATTAAACAAAAATGGCAAACGCTTTGTGGATGAGGGTGCCAACTTGCGCAACTATACCTATGCCAAATACGGGCGCGCCGTGCTGGAACAACCCGGGCAAATTGCTTATCAAATTTTTGACAGCCAAACGGAACCGTTATTGCGCAGCGAATACCGCCATCAATGGACGGCGAAACATAGTGCAGAATCGCTGGAAGAATTGGCGGCGCGGCTGGATCTTGACCGCGCCAATTTCTTGGCGGAAATCAGGGAATATAATGCCGCCGTGCAAGCGGGGCAATTCAATCCCGCGGTGCTGGACGGCAAGTGTACAATCGGCTTGGCAATCAATAAAAGCAATTGGGCATTACCTATCAACCAGCCGCCGTATTGGGCATTTCCTATTGTCTGTGGCATCACTTTTACCTTTGGTGGCTTGGCGGTGAACAAGCAGTCGGCGGTTTTGGACAAAGGCGGTACTATCATCCCTGGTCTTTTCGTTGCCGGCGAAATGGTCGGCGGATTATTTGGCAACAACTATCCAGGTGGTTCAGGTCTAATGTCCGGTGCCGTGTTTGGGCGTATTGCCGGCAATTCTGCGGTGAATCAAAACTGAAAAATTTTTATAAAAGCGGTGGTGCGGTATAACGGCAATGTAGGCGATTAACACTACGTTCATTATCGCTATAATGACAAAGCATAATGTGTTTGGCATAAACCATTTGCGGACGGGGAGACGTTTTTGCTTGCCTATCACGTCGGCGTGGAAATAGAATCCAAAATCGCTGAGGTGATTTCGCCGCGCTATTATTAGCATGGTTTTCATTCCATCAGGATACACGACACTTTGCGGCTTGACACGTTCGCGGGTAATCGGTACAAAGGTAAAAGAAAAAACCGAAATTGTTGACATTATTATATTTCTTTGGTAAGATTGGCAACATGATGAATTTGGATGCCGCACAAACTTTGGCGTTGCTCAAGGGTAACTCATTGCCGAGCGTGGTGCAAAGCGAACTGGAACGGCGGATTCTCGCTGGTGTATATGGCATGGGCGGTCGGATTAACGAACAAGCGCTTGCCTCGGCGCTTGGCGTCAGTCGCGGACCAATACGCGAGGCATGCCGGGCGCTGGTTTCCTGCGGGTTGCTGGAATTTATTAATAACCGCGGCTTTTTCACGCGCCGCATCGGCGATTCCGAAGCGCAGGATATATACGATTTACGCGAAGATTTGGAAGCGGCGGCAGCAGGTCGCTTTGCCGAAAAATGCAGCAAAACGGCCATTGCCGAATTTTCTCGTTTAATAACCGAGATGGATGCCGCCGTCCAAAAAGAGGATTTTGATTCGTACTACCCACTTAATTTGGCTTTTCACCAGACATGGGTTGCCGGCATCGGCAATGTGCGGCTTTTGCAAGTTCATCGCGAATGTGTACGTGATTTGCATTTGTTGCGTGCCCACGGTCTTGTGCAAAAAGGCGGAATGACATGCTCTAATCGTGAGCACAAAGCAATTTATTGTGCGTTTAAGGCACATGACCCGGCAGCAGCGGCGGCGGCAGTCAGTGCGCACATCAAAAACGGCAAAGAGCGCATGTTCGCCGCCATTGTTCGAGATCGCGAAACGCAAGCAGCATAATATTTTTTACATTTTTTTTCAATATAGGAGAACCATCATGGGAAGCAATTCATTTTTTTCTGGCCGCCGTGAATTTTTGGCGGCAAGCGGATCTTTGGTAGCGGCGGGCGTTGTTCCTGTCAGTTTGGCCGAGGATTTTCCTTCCGCCCCAATAGAAGTTGTCACACATGCCTCAGCTGGCGGTGGCACCGATACGACGGCACGCATGCTTTTGATTCGAACGCGGCGCACCCTGGGAACCGACGCTGTGGTTATCCCCAAAACTGGCGGCGGTGGCCGCGTGGCGATGAACTATCTCAAAACGCGCCCTGCCGATGGATACACGGTCATGGCCATTACACCAACTCATATTTTTACAATGGCTTCCGGCAACTCGCCTTTGGGCATCGACGATATTAAGGGCGTGGTGCGTTCCACAGACGACCCTATTGTCGTGATGGTGCGCAGCGATAGCAAATGGCGTACCGTGGAAGATTTAATTGCCGCCGGAAAAAGTACCCCGGTTAAATGGGGAACCACGCAAATCGGCGGTGTTGATCACGTGGCCGCGGCAACTTTCGGCAAGGAAACGGGCACGCAAATTTCCGTCGTGCCGTTTGAAGGTGGCGGCGAAATTGTTACTAATTTGATGGGAGGCAATATTGACGCGGCGGGATTAAATATCACCGAAGTTCGTGACCAACTGGGGCGCGGTGATTTTCGTGCGCTTTTGTCTCTGACCGAAAAAAGAATCAAATCGCTGCCCGACACGCCCGCTGCTGGCGAAAAAAATATTGACGCGTTCTTCTCCACGGTGCGCGGCATTGTTGTCTTGCGCGGTGTTCCCGATGACCGGGTGAAGATTTTGGAGGAAGGGATGATCAAAGCCATGAAGCATGGCGTGTATCAAAACTACCTTTCCGGTAGCGGGCTGGACGCCGACAGTATCGCCGGCGCGGCAGTTTGGGATAAACAAATACGCGGCATGTACAAAAACGCCCGCCGCGCACTGGAAGAGCTTGGAATGGTAAAAGGATAAATCCCGTGTATTCCGTGCGTCCGCTTGGAGAGGGCACCGCGTTATTGGCCTTTTGTGCGTTTTGCTGGTGGATGACGACGCGCTTTGATGAGGTGCCAGTGGTGCTTTCGCAACGTTTGCCTCCAAGTTTTTTTCCGCAGATAGTGTTGGCGGTGCTGGCGGTGTTGGCGATATTAATGATGCGCCAGTCTTCGCCGGCACCACCGCCAATTTCCGGAAAGCGTTTGTGGCTGGTTGGTGGTGCTATGTGGATCAGTAGCGCGGCGTTTTCGGAACTTGGCGTGGTGCCGGCTATGATGTTATCATCAGCGGTTTTGTCGATTTTGTGGGGCGAGCGCCGCATTTGGGCGGTTAGCATGTACGCCGTATTTTTTCCTCTTGCGGTTTACAGCGTGTTTGGGGTGCTTTTAGAGGTCCGTTTCCCGGAGTTTTAAATGGAGGGAATATCGGTAATTTTTGAGGCGTTTGGTGATGTGCGATTTTTGATGCTGGTTCTTGCCAGCACAATAGGCGGAATTATCATTGGGGCTTTGCCGGGGCTTAGTTCCAGCATGGCGACAGCGC